>JBPCRH010000359.1:0-9054 GCA_050997075.1 Chthoniobacterales bacterium | reverse complement strand
GAGTCAATGATGTGCGAGTCGCGCGGATCGGGAATGACGAAACCGGTCTCGCCGCCGCCGGCCTGGAACCAATCTTCGCGGCTGATGATGCCATCAGGCGCGCGGCTCGCGATTCCAAGATTCGAGTTGTCCTGCTGCGCACCATAGATGTGATACGGATAGTCGTTATCGACCGCGACGTGATAAAACTGCGCGGTCGGCTGGTTGTTTTGCGTCGTCCAGGTCGTGCCGCCATCGAGCGAGATGGTCGCGCCGCCGTCATTTGCGTCGCCGAGGCGCTGCGGATTTTTTGGATCAATCCAGAAGCCATGATGGTCGCCGTGGGGCGCGGGGAGAAGGGTGAAATTCTTTCCGCCATCCACAGAACGAAAGGCGCCAGTGTTGAGGACGTAAACCGTGTCCGGCGCTTTCGGGTCCGCGTAGATCTTGCTGAAATACCAGGCGCGTTGACGGAAGCGGAGATCGTCATTCACCTTCGTCCAGTTGTTGCCGCCGTCGTCGGAGCGGAAAATACCGCCCTCCTTCGCTTCGATGATTGCGAAGACACGGCTGGAGTCGCCGCCGGAGACGGTCACGCCGATGCGGCCGAGGATGCCTTCGGGCAGGCCGTTGCCTTGCAGCTGTTGCCAGGTGGTTCCGCCGTCGGTTGAACGATAGAGCCCGCTCCCCGGACCGCCGCTGGAGAAGAACCACGGCTGCCGCCGCATCTGCCAGAGCGCGGCGAAAAGCGTGTTTGGATTATTCGGATCGAAGACGATGTCGATCCCGCCGGTGTCCTTGTCTTTGCCGAGGACTTTCTGCCAGGTCTTGCCACCGTCGGTCGTGCGGAAGATGCCGCGCTCGTCGTTCGGGCCGAAGGCGTGCCCGAGAGCGGCGACGAAAACGATGTTCGGATCGTTCGGATTAATGATCAGGGCGCCGATCTGGCGGGTGTCTTTAAGCCCGAGATTGCGCCAGCTCTTTCCGGCGTCAACCGATTTATAAACGCCGTCGCCGTAGGTGATGTTGCCGCGCGGCGCGGCCTCGCCGGTGCCGGCGTAGATGATATTCGGGTCGCTCGGCGCGACCGCGAGCGCGCCGAGGGAGGAAGTGCCGTGCTGCTGGTCGAATAGCGGGCGCCAGTTGCCGCCGCCGTCGGTCGTTTTCCAGATTCCGCCCGCAACCGCGCCGAAGTAGTAAGTGTTGGGTTCGTTAGGCACACCCGCGATGGTCAGGGAGCGGCCACCGCGGAAGGGGCCCACTTCGCGCCACTGCATGCCGCTCCAGAGTTTCTCGTCGAAATCGGTTTTGCCCGGCGTGGGGCTGGGAGCGGCGAGAAGAAAGGGGACCGTGAGTGCCGCGATCGCGTTCAAGAGGAGAAACCGGCCCAGGACAAATTTTCGCATCGCACAGTTTGGAAGCGATCCGCAGCCCTTCAACTGGAATGTCCGTGCCGCAAAGGTTGTAGACGCTTCGCTCTGCGCAGCGCGGGAGCCAGCCCTCGTTCTCGCCTCCGATCGATTGTGTGGCTGGGCGTCTCTGGCAGGGAAGCTATCGGACGAGCGCCCGCCGCCGCGCTTCGCCGGGCGAAGCGTCTACAGCGCGAGGACGTTCGACGCGCTTCGTTCTATCCCCGCGTGGGGCTGTTGCCTAACGACTAAAGGCGCTGGCGACACGCGGAGGCTTCGCGCAGTTTTTCTCGACGCCGGATTTTGGTCGGCTCCTGCTTCGCGCTCGTGAGCCACCAGATGATCATCTTGCGGTAGGAAGGCGGTTGCGCCTGGAAGAATTCCCAGGCGACAGCGTCTTTTTCGAGGTGGCGACGCGAGGCGTCATCGAGCTCGGTCGGGCGCTGTTCGTAGGCGTAAATGCCCACGCGGTTTTCGCGTCGCGCCGCGAAGGCCTTGAGCCCGGCCGGCTGCATCCGTCCTTCTGCGCGCAAGGCTTCGGCGCGCCCGACATTGACCGCGCTCCAGATGCTTCCGCGCCGCCGCGGCGTGAAACGGATTTGGTAACTCTGCGCGTCGATCCGTTTCCGGAGGCCGTCGATCCAGCCGACGCAAAGCGCTTCGTCGACCGATTCCGGCCAGGTGATGCTCGGCTGGCCGGAGTCCTTCTTATAAAAGCCGACCCAAAGTTCGGGCGCCGTCGCGTGGTTCCGCCGCAGCCAACGCCGAAAAGCGGCGGGCGTCGGGAAGAATTCCGGCTGCACGGCCGCGGAAGGGAGTTGCCTAACGACGAGCCGTTTCCAGCCGGCGCGCGATCGCTGCAGGCGTGGCCGCGGCAGCGGAATCCGGGGCCGGCTCGGCCGTGCACCGAACGCGTTTCGCGCCGTAGTAGGAGCCGATGACGATGAGGGCGGCGAGGAGTTGCGCGGCGATCGTCTCGTAGGTCGGGAAGAGCGCGAACCAGAGCCCGGCCCAGTCCGGAACGATGCTCGTGAGGCCGGGGATCGGCGTGGTCGAGATCCAACGCGCGAGCTGCATCTCCTGCGCCTGTTCGCCGACCATGACGAGAAGGACGCCGCCGAGGAGGATGCCGGTGGTGACGAGCATCTGGCGATAAGGCAGCCGCTGTTGCAGGACGAAAGTGAGGACGGCGACAAACCCGGAAAGGATCAGCCCGAGAAGCGTGCCCTTGAGGACGACGCCGCCACCGAGACGGAGGTAGTAGGTTTGCAAAAAGAGAACGACCTCAAAGCCCTCGCGGTAGAGGGAAGTAAACCCAAGCAGGATCAAGCCCCAGACGAGCCGGCGCTGTGACGCTTCCGGCCCGGCGCCGAGGAGAGTTTTGCGGCGGCGATTGTGCGCCCGGATCCAACCGCCCCAGTAAATCTTGTGGAAGAACCAGTTCATGATTACGAGCAGGACGACGACCGCGAGGAGGCCGGTGGCGGCCTGGAGGTTGAGCGCGGAGACGTTGTCCGAGAGCGCGCTCATGATCCGGACGGCGATCATCCAGGTGATGAGTGTGGCGATAAAAGCGAGCCCAGCGCCCCAGGCGACCGGGCGTCGGCAGGCGCGGCGCGCTCCGGTCGTGCTCGCGGTGATGGCGGCGATGACGAGAATGCACTCGAGCCCTTCGCGGAAAACGAGCACGGCGATGTCGAGCGCGGCGACGGTCGGGCTGGTATTGTTCGCGGTTGGATCGGGCGAGCCGCCGACGGCGATGCCTTGCCAGACCATCATCGCGAGGACCGAGAGAACGGCGAAAAGCACGAGCAGTTTCACGACCACGTTGAGGCGAGGCGGCGGCATTTCGGCCACGAGCGGAGGGACGTTCGGCGAGCGGGCGGCGGACGTAATCACTGGAAGAATGTTAACACAGGTCGCCGGGATGGCTGTCGCGTAGTTGCGTTTTATTAGCGGTGAATTGCGCTTTTGGGGGATTAGGTAGCACCACCCTCCTTGCACCTGCACTTCAACTTTCACTTACACTCTCCTTAGGCCTCGGCGGAAGCAAAGGGTGTAAGTGTAAGTGCAGGTCGGAGCTTGCGGCCCGTCACCTTGTGAATTGTCCACCAGAGCGTAAAATCCGCACATGCATCGCGCCCGGGGATTTACGCTCATCGAGATTGCGATTTCGGTTTTCATTTTGATGATCCTGATGCTCCTCGCCATCCCGAGCGTCGAGGGCGTTCTCGCCGACCGGCGTCTCCAGCGCTCCCTCACCTCAATGAACGAGCTCGTCCGCCAGGCCCAGGAACACAGCGTGAAAGAGCGCCGGCCTTACCTCATTGTCTGGCAAAAGGACACGATCGTCGTCCGCCCGGAAGAGGCCGGGAAGGACGGTGCCGGCGTGCCGGTCGCGCAACTCGCTCTCGACCAGGGGCACGCCTTTTTGCTCCGGCTCCCGGCGGCGCTGGAAAAGGATCCGCTCGCGCAATGGATCTTCTGGCCCTCGGGTACGTGCGAGCCGGCGAATGTGAGCTTCAAAGGGTCCGACGGGAGCTGGGAGGTAAAATACGCCCCGCTCACCGGTCGGCCGGAGATTGTCCGTTATGCGGCGAAATAAAAAGTTCCTCGGCTTCGCGCTCTACGAAGTCCTCCTCGGTTTGACCATCTTTGTCGTCGGCGTCCTCGCGCTCGGACGCGCGGTCGAGAATTGTCTGAACGCGAGTGAACTGAGCGAAGAGGAAAACCGCGTTCGTCTCCTCCTCGGTAATCGCATGGCCGAGCTCCAGGCAACGCCGCAGACGCCGGACGCCTCGAAGGAGGACAAGATCGATACCGGTTACGGGATCGTTAGGCTGATTCAGAAAGCAGCCCCGAAGCAGCTCGAGAACACCGACGACACCGTGGTCGACGGGATCACGCAGGTGACGCTGACCGCGGAATGGTCGCGCGGCGGGGTGCACCAAAACAAACAGATCGTTTTCTATGTTTACCGAGCTGGTTAGGCGCAGGCGCCGCGCTTTCACGCTCCTCGAGATCACGCTCGCGGTCGCGATCCTCGGGATGATGGCGGTCGCGATCTATCGCTTTGTCGCGAGCAACCTCGTGGCTGTGCGGGTCTCGGCGGAAGTAAGCGCGGACGACATGCGCTACGCCGGCTTCGCCAGTCTGCTCACGAATCAATTGCAAAACCTTCCGCCGGGCCAGGGCACGCTCGGGGGCGAGCCTTATAAATTCAGCGGCAAATCGCGCGATGAGATGACCTGGATCTGCTCGGCCGGGCCGGGTCTTCTCACCCGCTATGCGACGGGCGATTATAACGTCACCCTTCGTCTGCAGCCGATGGCGAAAGGTGATCTCATGGAACTCGGGGTCACCCGCGAGCCGGAGGATGATAGCGACAGCACCGAGACGCCGAAATCGTGGGTGCCGCTGATCGAAGATCTCCGGAGCATGGAGATTCGCTACTTCGATCCGCGCCTGAATGCCTGGGTCGATCGCTGGACGGATCGTGGGACGCTGCCGCATTTAGTGCGCGTCACCCTGGAGCGCGCGAGCGGGTCGGTGCCTTGGGAGGCAGTGATTCCTTTGCGGCGCACGCCGCTCTAGGCGGGGGAGATTTTTTGGACAGGATTAACAGGATTTACAGGATGAAGAGGATTTTTTCGGAGGGAGAAATGCGTCATTCGCGGCTCTTCCGATCCTGTAAATCTTGTAAATCCTGTCCAATTCTTCCAGCCCACGCGAGCGCCGCGCACTAAAGATGAAACGCTCCACCCAAGCCACGCGCCAGGGCGCGGCCCTCATGCTCGCGCTTTGGGCGCTTTTCCTGCTCAGTGCCCTGGTCATTAACTGGGCGCTCGACATCGATTCACGCATCTCCCTGAGCGGGAACGACAGCCGCGCGCTCGAGGCCGAAGCCGCGGCCTGTTCCGGCGCGGAGATCGCGCTCAATCCCGAGGTGGAAGCCGGCGACACCGTGCTCTCGGGTTCGTTAGGCAAAAACCAGACCTACAACGCCCGCATCATCGGCGAAGGGGGCCGGATCAATCTCACCTGGATCGTGGCCGGCGAAAATCCGCAGCGGCTCGAGATCCTGCGCAAGTTCCTGGAAGTAAAAGGCGTCGAGCTGAACGAGCGCGAGAAGATGATCGATTGCCTCCTCGATTTCATCGACCCGGACGATCTGGTGCGGCTGAACGGCGCCGAGACGAGCGCGAATTACCAGCCAAAAAATGCGCTCCTCCAACGGATTGAGGAATGGAAAGAAATAAAAAACTGGGAGGCCTTCACCGCGCAGCGCGGCTGGGAGGACGATTTCACGCTCTACAGCAGCGGCCCGATTGATCTCGCCTGGGCTTCGCGCGAGGTGCTTCTCTCCCTGCCGGGCATGAACGAGCCGATCGTCGATCGCTATCTCGAGTTCCGGCGCGGGCCCGATGGGATCGACGGCACGCCCGACGATCCGCTATTGGAATCGCTCGATCAGGTTCGAGTTGCGCTCGGTTTCTCGACAGACCAATTTGCGCAGCTCTCCGGCCAGGTCGGCTTCAAGGATAAGATCGTGCGCGTCACCAGCGTGGGAAAATCCGGCGACGCCACCCGCACCGTGCAGATGATTATTCGGAAGAGCGGTATCCCGCAGATGATTCGTTGGAAGGAATTGTAATATCGAACCGGCACCCGCATCCGTTTTCATTGCTCCCTCTGGCACCGGTTGGAATCTCGTGCGCTCGCGCGCCGGCAACGGCTCCTGGGACGTGCACTCCGCCAGCGACCTGAACGAAGTCGCCGGCCTTCTCACCGTCGGTGACGACATCGTCCTCGGGCTGCCGATCGACGCCATCCTCGCGCAGCGGCTCCGCCTGCCCACGGTCGATCCGAGCGAGTTTGGCGAGATGGTCCGCATTCAGATCGAGAAGACGCTGCCGTATCCGCTGGAGGAAGTAACGAGCGACTACGAAGTGATCGAACAGGGCGAGACCGACAGCCTCGTCTCGGCCGTCGCGGTGCATAACCAAAAGCTCACCGAGCTGGCCGAGCCGCTCCTGAACCGCGGTCATATTCCGCGCCAGGTGACGCTTTACGCTGCGCAACGCGCCGCGTCCCACGCCGCCGGCGGCCGCGCCCTTTTCATCTACCCGGAAGGCGAGAAACTCGTCTCCGCGATCAGCGAGAACGGCAAGATCAGTTTCACCCGCACGCTCCGCACCCGCGAGCCCGGGCAACTCGAGCGCGATCTCCCGCAGATGGCGCTGAGCGCGGAATTACAGGGCATCAGCAGCTCCTTCGCGAATGTGCTCTTGAGCGAAGATTGCCTGCCCTTGCGCGACGCGGTCGAGGGCGCCTTCCGCCAGCGCCCCGAGTTGATCGGGGCGGAAATGCCGCCGGCCGCGGTGGCACTAAACCTCGCCCCGGCAAGCTGGAAAGCGCGGCGACTCGCGCTCGTTAGGCAGGCACAATGGCGGAAGCGCGCGCTCTGGGCCGGGGGCGCGTATGCCGGCCTTTTTCTCCTCTTCGCGCTCTACGTTTTGATCCTTCATTTCCAGGTCGGCCGGGTGAAAACGGCGATCGCGCGCGACGCGGACAAGGTCCAGTTCGTGAAAAACACGGAGACGCAATGGAAGGAACTCGCGCCCGCGATCGACCCTCGCTACTACCCGGTGGAAGTGCTTTTTCATCTCTTCCAAAGCCTGCCCACGCCCGATGTGCAGATCACAGTTTATGATCAGACCGCGCGTAGTCTTTCCGTCCAGGGCGAAGCGCCGAGCGCCGCGCTCGCTTACCAATTCGCCGAAAAGGTGAAGGCCGATCCCGACCTGCGCACTTTCAATTTCGACCTCGGCGCGCCGCGGATTTTGCCAAACGGCCACGCCCAATTCCGTCTCGAAGGGAAACCGAAATGATCGGCGCCTGGTTTGCCCGGATGAATCAGCGCGAGCGCACCCTCACGCTCGCGGTTGGCGGCGTGGTCTTTCTGCTCATCAACTACCTTCTCTGGAACGGGCTCCTCGGGATGAGCGCGAGTTTGCGGGCCGATTGGGCCGCGCAGAGCTCCGCCCGCGCCGAGCAAAAAGTCTATCTCGACGAATATAAAAAATGGAACAGCCGCGCGGAGTGGTTGGCGAAAAAACAGCCCGTGTTGACGAATCCGGCCGAGTCTTCTTCGCTCCTCACGCAGCTCCAGCAGACCGCCGGGAAGTACAACGTTGAGGTGGTAAATCCGCAGATCGGTTCGGTCGAGAAAGCGCCTTCGCATCAATCGGTCTCGGTGACGATCGAGACGAAGAGCGCCTGGGAACCGCTCGTCCATTTCCTCTACGACACGCAGCGGCCGGAAGCGTTCGTCGTTTGCGAGAGCGTGAACTTGCTGATCGACAGCAGTGACCCGACGGTGATGCGCGGGCGGTTCAAGATCGCGAAGTGGTTCAAAGCCGCCGGCGCCAAATGATTATGAGCACGCGCACGACTATCTTCTTTTTCCTCGCCGGGGCCTGCCTCGGTCTCACGAACGCCCGGGCGGAGGAGGTCATTCCGCAGCCGCAAAAGTTCTCGCGTTACGAGCCGATGTTGAGGCACTCGCCGTTTGCAGTCGCGACCGCGGGGGCGCCGGTCGGGGCCACGCCCGATTTTGCGCGGGAGCTTTACGTCGCCAACGCCGGGCATTCGAACGACGGCGACTTCGTCACGGTCGCGTCGACGACGAATCGCGACCTCAAGCTTTATCTCACCACGAAACAGGCCGTGGACGGTTACGCCGTTCCGAACATCCTCTGGTCGGATCGTGTCGGGGAAACGAAGGTCACGATCACCAAGGACGGCCAGGTCGCGACTCTCAGTTTCAACGAAGCCGTGCTCAGCCAGGCGATTCAAAATCCGGTCCCGCAAGTCGTGCGGCCGGCGAATGGCATGGTCCCGAACGCGGGCACGAACTTGAATCCCGGTATGCCGATGGCGATCCCGCGTCCGATGACGGTGCCGACGATTCCGACGCCGCCGCCGTACACCCGGCCGCTCATTCGTCGGGGTGGGGTGAAGGGGGATGCGTTACGGCGGCGTCTCCCGACGAATCAGGAGGACGACGAGCCGGCGCCCTGACCGCGGTCAGGCCAGTCGCCGGTTACTCTTAGAGGGTGTCTAAAAACGCGGTCATTCCGAGCGGAGCGGAGCGCAGTCGAGGAATCCCGTGGCGCTAGCTTTAAGATTTCGCCACGGGATCCCTCGACTGCGCTCGGGATGACGGGACTCTTTTAGTCGCCCTCTTACCCGCCCCCGAAGTCGTCGTCCGGGGTATCGGATTTCCGATCCGGACCGGCGGAATAAAGATCGAAGCCGCTCGGGTCTTTGCGGCCGGGGCTGAGGTAAATGTAAGTGTTATTCCAGGGATCCTTCGGCATCTCCTTGAAAAGCTGATACCAGCGCTGCGGTTGCGGATCGCTCGACGGCTGGCTCACCAGCGCCTGCAAGCCCTGTTCGGTCGTGGGGTAAAACCCATTCATGCTCTCGTAGAGCTTGAGCTGCGTAGAGATGCTCTGGATGTCGGCGGCGACGCGATTGTGCCGCGCGTATTCGACGTTGCCCGAGAGTTTGTAAATCGCCGTGCCGAGGAGCAGGGCGATGATCGTCACCACAAGCATGATCTCGAGGAGAGTGAAACCGCTTTGATTCTTGCGCATAAAAG
>JBPCRH010000304.1:0-8355 GCA_050997075.1 Chthoniobacterales bacterium | reverse complement strand
CTCGAAGAAGTGCGCGAGAAGCTAACCAAGAAATACGGCCTCGAGTTGATCGAAGGCTTTCGCTGCGATTTCCGCGATCCATTTGGCAACCGTATCCAGGTCGTTGACCTGCATGATGAGTCGTTGGTCTGGCTCCTGCCTTATCAGGAAGTGCAGAAGGCCGGGATAAAATTTTGAAAGCTTTTCTCCACACGACGCTACTCCTTTGTGTCGCGACGATAACCCGAGCCGAGAAGTGGAGCAGCCCCCGGCGATCCTTACGGACCACAAGAACAGCGAGACCTGATCACGCTGCAAAAGTTTGCCGTTAAGTCGGGCGTCGACCTGAACACGGTCCGGGAGGTGCGATGGCTTGGTCCGCCGAAGGCAACGATAACTTGCTGCTCGGTCATGCCAGGATGCAGCCGTTTTTGCACTTCTGCCTCGGTCGGGAAATCGGATGTCGCGAGAGAGGGAACGGTCGCCAGAAAACAGAGCGGCCGCTACAGCGCCCAATCGACTTTTGAAACCACTTCCAGAATCTATCCCGAAATCTGTTTTGCAGGGGTTGTCATGTTGAGCACAGCGAAACATCTCTAACTGTTCCCCAAGCGCTCCCCGGCGGAAACGAGCAGAGATTCTTCATTTCATTCAGAATGACTTGTTTTTGAGATAGCTTCTAACTTAGCGACGGAAGAAGCAGCGGGAGTAACTGAGACACGTCGGTGCGCTTGAAGAGTCGGCCTTTCACTTGCTTCTCCGGCGAAGGAAGATCGCGGACCTGGCGCAGGTCGCCGTCTTTCCAGACCCACGCATTCTGGTTGTAGGGCCCGACTTTGCGCGGGTCGCTCCAGGTGTGGATGGAGATGAGCCGATCGGTCACGGCGGAGGCGATGTGCATCGGGCCGCTGTCGACGCTGACCGTGTAACGCGCGTGCCGGAGCAGCCAGATGAGCTGGAGAATACTCGTGTGATTGAGCAGGTTCACGCAGTTATCGGGCACGGGCAGCTCGCGCTTCGTGCGCCCTGCGAGGACGACGCGGTGCGGCGCGAGCGCGCGGCAGAATTCTTCGACCGCGAGATCGCTGAGCGACTTGCGCCCGCCTCGCGCAAAAGGATGGAGGAGAATGAAAGGTTCGTCGTCGTCGAAGCGCAGGATCGGGTCCCCGGTGGGGAGGGGAAAACGCAGCGGCTGGGTCGCGGGCACGCCGAACTTTTCCACGAGCGCGAGATAGCGATCGACCGCGTGGGCGTTGCGATCGACCTCGGCGACATGGCCGTAAAACCGGCGCGCGCCTTCCCGCGCGTCGCTCATGCCATAGAACTCTTTCGGATGACTCGCGCGCCCGATGAGCGCGCTCCGGAGCAAGCCTTGGAAGTCGAGCGCCACATCCGGTTGCAGCCTTCCGGTCTGGCGCATCCAAGGGAGCAGCCGCGTGGCTAGGCCCAACCCGCCGAGCTCGCCGCGCGGGAAAATGTGGACGCGATTGACGCAGTTATTCCCGCGCAGAATCGGGGCCCACTCCGGGTTGATCACCCAGGTGATGTTGGCCTGCGGATAGGCATCGCGCAGGAGCGCCGCCGCCGGGAGCGTGTGGACGATGTCGCCTAACGAACTCGGTTTGATGATAAGGATCGAGCGGATCCGCGGAGTCATCATGTCATCCCGAGCGCAGCGGAGCGAAGCCGAGGGATCCCGATGAGCTTCCGGGAAGCTCGGACTCCAGGAAATTCCCGGCGACCGGAATAGGGCGGTCGTTAGGCAGGCTCATCCTTCTCGGCGGTTCCACGGGATCCCTCGGCTGCGCTCGGGATGACTAGCGGCCATGCGCGAGGCGATCCGCGAGGCGCTCGGAGAGACCGGCGGCGCGGATCTTCCGCTGCGCGGTGGCGAGGTCGTATTCCACCCGGCGCTGCTCCACGTAGTGCTCTTCGGGGTGAAAAATGCTGTAAGCCGCGCGCCAATTGCGATCGCGCGGCTGACCGACGCTGCCGGAGTTGATGAAATACTTTTTCCCGCTGAGGAGCTGGATGCGTTCCGAGGGAATGCGGCGCACGCCGTCGTCGCGGACGAAGGCTGTCGGCCAATGGGTGTGCCCGAAAAAGCAGAGGGAGGTGTGCTGGTAAGTAAAACTCGCGATCGCATCGAGGTCGTTAAAGATGTAGCCCCACTGCTGCGGCGTATCGAGGGTTGCGTGGACGATCGTGAAGTCGCGCACCTGGCGGGTAAGACGAAGTTCCGCGAGCCATTTCTTTTCCTCTTTCGACAGATGCGCCCGGGTCCAGCCGATCGCTTCCTCAGCGAGCTCGTTGAAGCCTTCGGTCGAAGCTTCGATCGAAGCCTGCTCATCGTGGTTCCCTTTCACGACCGGGCACTCGAGCTCCTGGATGCGCTGGACGCACTCACTCGGGTTCGCGTTGTAACCGACGATGTCGCCGAGGCAGACGTAATGTGTGCAATCCTTCGCGGCGGCGTCGGCGAGGACAGCCTCGAGCGCTTCGAGGTTTCCGTGGATGTCCCTGAGAATGGCAAAACGCATCGCGAGCAGTTTACGGTTCGGTGTCGGGGATGCGCTGATCCAAAGGAATATCGAGCTGTTTTTCGAGAACTTTCAAGCGGCGCAACAAAGTCGGCAGACGCTCGCGCGGGCCGCGCTGGTAGAGCGCATGGAGCTGGTCGTAGGCGGAGCGCTCCTCGCCCGGCGCATAGGATAACTCGTAGGCGGCGAAGCGCTCAACATATTCCGACGCACCCGGAAGCCGGGCGGCTTTAGCGTAAAGCCGGGAGGCCGCCCGATGGTTGCCGAGCTTGTCTTTGTAGAGCCGGGCGAGCGATTCGTAGAGCTGCGGACGGTCGGGGTTATTCTTGATCCCGCGCTCGAGGAAATCTTTTCCGAGCGCGACATATTCCGCCGCGGCCTTCTTTCGGAGGGACTCGTTAGGCTGCGCTTCGTTCCGGAGCGCGGCGACGCTCGCGTTCCAGGCCATGTGCCACGCCGCCATGTCCCAGAACAAAATCGAGCGCGGCTGGAGCGTCGTCGCCTCGCGAAAAAGGAGCAGCACGCGGCCCCACTCCGTCCGTTCCCAGGCGACGTGCGCCTGGATGAAAATCACATCGGCGACGAGCGAGCGAAAGCCGCTGAGCGCCGCGAGAAAACCGAGCTGCCCGATCTGCTCGCGCAACCCGAGCCCGAGCTTGGCTTCATGGAAATAAACGCCGCGGTGCTGGTCGGTCAACGAAGCCTCGATCGGCACCCGAAACCCACCAAACGCGAGGAGGAGCGCGGTCACAAGCAAGCCGCGGATCACAGTTCCCTCCCGGAAAACATCACCCAGGCGAAGAAGAAATAGACCGACGTGTAAACGCAACCGAGGACCGCGGTCTGGGCAAAGAGTCCGGCCGAAATCGCCGTGCCGGCGACGATGTCGTCGACCAGGTTGAAGAGCTGGAGATCCGGGAAAACGAGCGCGACGAAGGCAAGAAAAGTCTTCGTGATCCAGCCGGCGGAGTTCGGTTCCAGCCAATAAGCGCGCGCCGTCGCCTGGAGGTGGCCGATGAAGTAAATGAAGACCATCACGAAGATGGTGAAAATGTTCGAGGTCGCGAAGGTCGAGATGAAAAGAGTCAGCGAAGCGAGCAGCGCTGACTTCAGATAGATGATAACGATGACGGCGCCGAGGCTGCTGCTGTACGCGGAAGCCTTCAGACTCGTGACCGCGGCCTGCACCTGCTCGGGGCGGAGACCGGTCGTTTCCTGGAGCGTTTCGCTCACGAGCATCTGTTCCCTAACGAAAAGCACGGCGAGAAAAACCGCGGTCATGGCGAGGAGACTAATCGCCAAGAGCAGGAGCACGCCGAGCAACTTGCCGGCGAGATATTCGTAACGCGGGACCGGCTTGGCCAGGATCGTGTAGATCGTGCGCTCTTCCAGGTCGCGCGGGATGAGTTGCGCCGTCGCCACGATCGCGAGCAGCGAGGTGAAAATGCTCATCGCGCCTAACGACACGTCTTTCAGCACCTGAAACTCCTGCTGGAAGCTGAGCTGAGCCATGAAGATCGAGCTCCCGATGAGGAGGAGCGCGAAGATGAGGAGGAAGTAAAAGACCTTCAGCCGGACGAGCTCTGTGAGCGTGTTCCCGGCGAGCGCGGCGATGCGGCCGGGGGCGAAGCGGCGATGTTTCATGACGCAGTGGGAAGCGGGCTTGGTGAGTCCGGCTGGCTTTGGGAGCGTTCGTCAACTCGGTCATTCCGAGCGGAGCGAAGCGCAGTCGAGGAATCCCGTGGAGCGAGCTTTAAGGTTTCGCCACGGGATCCCTCGACTCCGCCTCCGGCTCCGCTCGGGATGACAAACCTTTCTTCCCCGGCTACAACTGCGCTCTCTCGTCTCATTTTTCCGAGTTCGACTTGGTCGCGCTGAGAAACAAGTGCTCCAGAGTGGTCTGGGGCTGACGCGTTTCCACGAGACGCGCGGACGATTTTTCCACGAGCGCCGCGATCTGCGCGAGCACTTCCGGCGTGGCATTTTGCAGGATTAACTCGGTCTGATCCTCGATCGCGAGCAGGTCTTCCACCCGGCCTTCGCGCACGAGCACGCCGCCCGCGAGGATGCCGACGCGATCGCAAATTTCCTGCACCTGCGCGAGCAGATGGGAGGAGAGGAGCACGGTGATGCCGCGCCGTTTTAGATCGAGAATGAGATAGCGAATATCGCGCGACCCGGCCGGATCCACGCCTGCGGTCGGCTCATCGAGCACGACCAGTTTCGGTTCCTGGAGGAGCGCCTGCGCGAGCCCGATCCGCTGGAGCATGCCTTTGGAATAACCGCCCAGCCGCCGGTCGCGCGCGCTCGTTAGGCCGACGAGATCGAGCAATTCCGCAGACCGGCTTTGCAACTGCGCGCCACGCAGACCGCAGAGCTTGCCGTAGAAGCGGAGCGTCTCCGCGCCCGTGAGATACTTGTAAAAATAAGGATTCTCGGGCAGGAACCCAACCGCCTCGCGGCTCCCGACTTCCCGGCTGTCGCGTCCGAAAATCGCGGTCGAACCGCTCGTCGGCGAGACCAGCCCGAGAATGATTTTTAAAGTCGTGCTCTTGCCCGAACCGTTTGGCCCTAACAATCCGTATACCTGTCCGGGCGCGACCTCGAGATCGAGGCTGCGGACCGCGACGAGACGCTGGCGGCGAAAAGGGATCGGGAAAACTTTCGTGAGGCCGCGGACCGCGACCGCTGGTTCACTCATGGCGAATCGCAAAGCCGCGGCTGGCCGGCGCCTCCGCGAGGGCGCGCTCCTCCTGTTTCCGAATGTGCGCGCGCAGCTCGCTTTGTCCGATTGCTTCGAGAAAGGCGCGCACTTCCGCCTCTTCGCCGCCGGCCTGTAACTCGACCCGGCCATCCGGCAAATTGCGCACCCAGCCGGTGACGTCGAAGCCCTTCGCGACCTGTTTTACGGACCAGCGGAAACCGACTCCCTGGACGTTGCCTTCAAAGTAAACCTGGCGCGAAATCATCACGTGCGGCCGCAGTCTAGCGAGCGAATCGCGCCGCCGCCAGTAGGAGTGGTGCCCCAAGTGTGCTGGAGGGACGGGCGCCGTCCCGTCTCCGTTTGGTTCGGCCTGCCCGACCGCCGACCAAACAGGGACGACCCGGCGGTCGTCCCTCCAGGCGGCGGTCAAGAAACGCCGTTTGCCTAACGAGTTCGAAGGCTACAACGCGCGTCGGAGGAAGGCGCTTCGGTGGGAAATCCGTGCGCGGAGGAATGCGCTTCGGTGGGAAATCCGTGCGCGGAGGAATGCGGGCGACACGCCTACCTCTACATGAAAGATTCGTGAGTACGACTCACGCGGCCGGACTTGCGGAAGCAAGTCCCTCCGGAGGGGCAATCGCTCGTCCAGTCGCTCCGCGGCGTCTGGGCGCGCGTGCGATCACGGGGTTTCGCCGGGCGTCGCGCTCGCTTCTGGCGGGAGCGGGTCGGTCTGCGGATCGGGGAGCGGTTCCGGCGGCGCGATAAAACGCGGGTCGTTGGTATCGAGACCGAACTGCTCCTCGTGATTCGCGATCAGAGGCGCCGGGGTCGGCGGCGGTGCGGTCTTCTCGGCGACGAGCGTGGCCGGCGCGGGGCGAATATCTTCGCTCGCGACGTAACCGCTCTCGCCGGTTTGCAGTTGCACCTTCACGTAGCCAAAGGAGGGCCGGATCACTTTCATGATCGAGTCTTTCGGCAGTTTTTGGTCGGGACCGTTACCCTGCTGAGGACCGTAGTGATAGAAAGGTGGGGTGTCTTTCACGACCGCATACCAGTCGCCGGTAGTGCCGTTGAGGGCGCCGATCTTTTGCACACTGCCGCAGCCGCTCGCGCAGGCGGCGAGGAGGACTAGCGATCCGAGCCCTCTCCAGTGACGTTTTATTTGTAGCTGTAGACGAAACATACTCCCGCGGGCGCGTCCTCTTCCAGTCCAACCCGGACGAAGAATTGGCCGCTATTCGCAACGCTTAACCCAGCAGCCGCCTTGCCATCCGCGTGAAATTTATCCGCCGGCAGCGGCGCGCCGGTTTCATCGAAGAGCGCGACCGTGAGATGTTTGCCCGAGGCGGTCGCGCCGGCGGAGAACCAATACTGGTTGCCGGCGTAGAGATTGACCGCGAAGAGCTTCTTCTCGCGGGGGGCGAAACTGCCGCTCCAATGACCATCGCGGAGCTTAAAACCGTCGTTCGCGAAAGCGCCGGCGAGGTCGAGCGCCTGTTCGCGCGCGGCCACTTCCTGATCGGTCTCGGCGAGAGCCGGCAGGACGAGCGCCGCGCCCGCGAGCAGCGACAGGGAGATCTTTGCAGCCGCGCGCATCATCATTGGTCCTTCTTCTGGATGACCTGCATGAGCTGATTGACCGCCGCCTGGAGGCGGGTCACATCCGCGGGCGCGAGCGACTTGCCAAAGGGTGTGGCGACGATTTTCTCGATCGCCTGGAGCTGGGTATTGACGGTCCGGACGAGGGGATCGTTTTGCAGGTCGGGCGAAATCTGGGTGAGCTTCGAGTGAATGAAACGGAGCAGCTCCGGCTGGCGGAGCGCCTGGGCGAGATGCTCGTCGTAGTTCTTCGCCACGACGTCGCTCACCACTTGGGCGCCGCGGATCCAGCCGCCCAGGCTCACAAGGATCACCAGATCCTGGTCGCGATGCGTCTCCATCGAGGTCTTCACTTCGTTCTGGGTCGCCTCCAATTCTTCCTGGAGCGCGGGCCACTCATCGTTCTCGGCGAATTGATTGATGCTGTTGCCGCGCGCGAGGATGTTCTCACTCACCCCCAGCGCCTTCGCCATTTTCAGGATTGCGCCGCCGGTATTCTTCACCTGCTGCGAATCCTGCGCCTCGATCGCGATAAAGCCGTCGGCGATGAGGCCGCCGAGATTGAGCGCAATCTGGGCGCGGGTTTTGTAATTCATCGCGATCGGTCCGCGAAAGGCCGCGGTCCAATCGGGTTTGGTCGGTTTCCCAAGGGCTGCGAAGGTCTCGCCCGGGGTTGGAATCGTCACCTCGTCGGTCCTGATCGCCTGCGCGATTTCGTTAGGCGAAAGCGCGGCCGGCGTGGCGGAGGCAGAGGCGGCAGGACGGTGTTCCGCAGGCGTCGCACCCGCGAGCGCGAGCGACAAAATCGTCCCAGTGAGGAGCCGCACGAACATCCCGGGAGATTAATCACGCCCTCTGGCAATGCCAAACGGGAATATCCTGACGGCGCGCGCGGATCGTTTTGGCGAACGATCCGTGAGGCCGCGAAGGGCGCGATGAAAGAGGATTGCACGCCGCCGAAATAGCGGCTAAGTCCCTAACGAGATGTCGGCCACCAAGATCAGCAAAGTTCACGCGCGCGAAATTCTCGATTCGCGCGGTAATCCCACGGTTGAAGTGGACGTCCAGCTTGAAGGTGGCGGCTTTGGTCGCGCCGCTGTCCCGAGCGGCACGAGCACGGGCGAGCATTAAGACTGGGAACTGCGCGACGGCGAAAAGCAGCGCTACGGCGGCAAAGGCGTGCGCCACGCGGTCGCGGCGGTGAACGATACCATCGCGCCCGTCCTCCTCGGTTACGACGCCGTCCAGCAGGCGAAGATCGACGAGGAAATCATTAGTCTCGACGGCACGCCGAACAAGCAGAAGCTGGGCGCCAACGCATTGTTAGGCGTCTCCCTCGCGGTGGCGCACGCCGCGGCCGACGCCGAGAAGCTTCCTCTCTTTCGCTATCTCGGCGGCGACGGCGCGGTCACGCTGCCTGTGCCGATGATGAACATCCTCAACGGTGGCGCGCATTCCGATGCGCCGATCGATTTCCAGGAGTTCATGATCATGCCGAAAGGTGCGCCCAGTTTTCCGGAAGCGCTCCGCTAT
>JBPCRH010000294.1:0-3090 GCA_050997075.1 Chthoniobacterales bacterium | reverse complement strand
GCGAGCGCCGCGGCGGTGTCGGGAAATATCCGGAAGACCTGATCGAGCCGGGCGATCTCAAAGATCGGGCGCACCGCCTCCTGCAGACCGGTGAGCGCAAAACTGCCGCCGTAACCGCCCACGTTTTGCATCGCCTCGATGAGCACGGCGAGCCCGGAACTATCGATGTAAGTGACCTGCGAGAGATCGACGACGAGCTTCATGGGTTTTTCCTTGATCATGGCGGCGAGGCGCGCGCCGATCTGCGGGGAAACGTGGAGGTCGATTTCGCCTTCCAGCGGAACGACGTTCGGCGAATTTTCCGTCATGGATGAGGGAACGATGTCACTTGCACGCGCGCCGTCAATCCTGCACGGCTTTCTTCGTCCTCGTCCTCGCGCTTCTGCTCGTGATCGAAAGAGCGGCGATTACGATTAACTCACCACCCCAGCTCCGCCATCCGCTCTTGGACCGCGGAGAAATCTTCCACAATGAAATCCGGCGCGTGCTCCGCGAGTTGCGCGCGGGAGAATTCTCCGGTCATGACCGCGATCGTGCGCGCGCCGATCGCCTTGCCGCAGGCGATGTCGTGCGGGGTGTCGCCGATGACGTCGACTGCGCCGGGCGCAAACCGGATTCCATATTCTTCGAACGCGCGCTCAACCGCGAACGGCCCGAGCTCATTGCGCAGGTGGTGATCATCCGCGAAGGCGCCGAATTTGAAAAAGTGGTAGACCCCATAATGCTCGAGTTTCAGCTTCGCGCCGCGCTCGACATTGCCGGTGAGGAGCGCCATCACGTTGCGCCGCTCCTCGCGGAGACGCTGGAGCAGTTCCGAGATGCCGGGGAGGAGCGTGCCCTCGCGGCGCGGTAATTCGCGGGCCAGAAGTTGCAGGTAACGGGCAAGGAAAGCCGCGATGTTTTTCTCCGAGAGCTCGATCTCCCGCTTCCGCAAAATCTGCTGGATGATGCCGGTATCGGTCTGGCCGGCGATCTCGACTCCCTGGAGGTCATCGACGATTCCAAACTGCTCCACGAACGCCTCGCGCAACGCCTGCACGCCGGCCCCGCCGCTATCGATGAGCGTGTGATCGATGTCGCAGAGGAGCAGGCGCTTGGCGGTCGGAGCTTTCAGGCGGAAGCTTTCCGATTGAATAGCAGCGAGGGCAAATCGGAAGTTTCCTACCGCGGCCGGCTCGCACCTTCGCCGACCGGTTACCTGCACGCGGGTCACGCGCTGACTTTCTGGCGGGCGCAGGAGCGCTGCCGCGCGCGCGACGGAGAGCTGCTTTTGCGGATCGAGGATCTCGATCGCGCGCGGGCGCGGCCGGAGTTTGAGGACGCTATTTTTGAAGATCTCGCCTGGTTTGGCTTGCGCTGGACGGGCGCGCCGGTACGGCAAAGCGAGCGCGGCCAATTCTATCTCACGGCTTGGAGGAAGTTGCGGGAGACGGGGCTGATTTACCGCTGCGGGTGTTCGCGCCGCGACCTCGCCCACGCCGCCGCCGCGCCGCACGCGGAAGACGAAGAATCGATCTACCCAGGCACCTGCCGGCCCGCGAGCCAGACGATGCCTAAAGAGGAGACGCCCGCGGGGTTCAACTGGCGCTTCCGCGTTCCGGCTGGAGAAGTGCTGGAGTTTGTCGATGGCTGCGCCGGAGCGCAGTGCGCGGGCGCGGGTGTCGATTTTGGGGACTTTGTCGTTTGGCGAAAAGACAACGTCCCCGCCTATCAACTCGCCGTCGTGGTCGACGATGGGGCCATGGGCATCACCGAAGTGGTGCGCGGCGCCGATCTGTTGCTCTCCACGTTTCGGCAGCTGCTGCTCTACCGCGCGCTTTCTCTGCCGGCGCCGGAGTTCTACCATGCGCCGCTCGTCACCGATTCGTTAGGCAAACGGCTCGCCAAACGCGACGAAGCGCGCAGCCTGCGCACGCTCCGCGCGCTGGGGTGGACGCCGGAGGATATAAGAGCACGCGCTCACAAGTCCCCGTTGTAGACGTCGCCCTCTGGGCGACGCGGGATCGACGTCGTAGGGTCTGGCGGCGCAACTCTCGCGCTTCGCAGAGCGAAGCGTCTACAAGGACGGGTCCAGCGCAGGGTCATCCCGAGCGAAATGGAGCGCAGCGGAATGCAGTCGAGGGATCCCGTGGGGTTTCCTTTAAGACCTCGCTCCGGAGCTTCCCAGCAACTCCACGGGATCCTTCGACTTCGCTGCGCTCCGCTCAGGATGACAACGAAGGGCGGCGCGGCTTTCCCGGACTACATCGGTCCGTGCAGTCGCAGCAGGTTGAGCAGACTCAAGAGGATCGCCAAAATCGCGATGAACCCCGCCGCATAGACCATCATCCCCACCGTGTCCTTCTCCTTGATCCGGTTTGGAAAAGGCGAGGCGTTTGCGAAATCGGCCGGCTTCTCGCTCGTCTCCGCGGGCCGGTTCTCGATCGCCGCCGTCTCGGGCAGCGCCTGGGTTTCGCCGGTTTTTTCCGACTCGTAGCGCGCCTCGACTTTGCCGAAACGCACCCGGTCGCCCACCTTCAGGAACACTTCCGTGACCGTCTCGCCGTTGACCCGCGTGCCGTTGGTCGAGCTGAGATCGACGAGTTGATAACGCTCGCCCACGAGCAGTAAATGCGCGTGCCGGCTCGAGACCGATGGGTCGTCGATCTGGATCAGATTGTCGGGCGCGCGCCCGAGCGTGATCTTCTCGTCGGTCAGCTCGTGCGTGGCCTTGGCATCGTCCAGCGCGATCGAAAGTTTCGGCATATCGGCTCCTGCAATATCACTTCTTCTTGAAGACCTCCACCGCATTCCAGGCTTCGTCCGGCGGCGTTTCCTCATACTCGAGGACGCGCTCGAGATACATCCGGGCGAGGTGATCGGTCGGGTAAAATTCGAGGAACTGCGAGAACTTGATCTTCGCCTCGCGGAATTCCCGAGTCCGAAAATGATGGAAAGCCTCTTCGTAGGTCTCGATCCGCCGGAGCAGCTCGGGATCGAGCGTGCGGTCGGGGCGCGCGCCGATCAGGGCCGAGAGTTTGACCGGCTCGTTTTTTCCTTTCCCCTGCAACCGGGCGACGCTCCGGACGTGGGACTCCCCGCGGATTCGCT
>JBPCRH010000070.1:0-7060 GCA_050997075.1 Chthoniobacterales bacterium | reverse complement strand
GATCGGGCCGGCGACCCTCGTGCTCGGGCTCGGACAGATTGCGCCTTTTCTGCTGCTCACGGCCCACAGGCGCGCCGTTTTTCTCCTCGCGCTGGCCGCAAGTTTTAGTGCCCTCGCGCTGCGTTTGATCGCGGCCCGGCGTTTCCAGCAGCCGCGCGCGGCGATTGTGCTTCCTCCCTTCGCGATCGCAGCCCTGCTCGGGATTCAATGGTGGGGCCTCGCTCGTTACCTCCTCGGGCGGCCTCCCGCATGGAAAGGTCGCGCTGCCTTTTCGACGAGTCGTTAGGCTGGTCGGACGATTTCTCTGGCAGAGGATCGCGGTTGGCCCATCTTTTGCGGATGACATCCTGGCTCAAGTTTTACTTCCTCGCCGGTCTCTTCCTTCCGCTCCTCGCCTGTGCGCAACCGGCGAGCGAAACCGGCGTCACCGGCACAATCACGATCAGCCCGATTCAGGGCGGACCGACACGCCTGGGCGTGCCGGATTCGAAGCCGCTCGCGCAAACGGAGTTTGCGGTCCAGAAAGGCGAGGAGACGGTCGCCACTTTCACGACCGACGCGGCCGGACACTTCTCGGTGTCGTTAGGCGCGGGGCATTATTCGATCGTGAAAAAGGAGCGGAACATGATCGGCTCCTACGGACCTTTTGCGGTCGAGGTCGAGGCCGGGAAAATGAAGACAGTCACGTGGAATTGCGACAGCGGGATTCGTTAGGCATGGCGACCGCGAGGGAACGACGCTGAAAATCGTGGTGCTTGGCGCCGGCGGCCGCCTCGGGGCCGCACTCGTCCGCGCCTGGAGCGGGGAGTTCGCCGTCACCGGCTTCACCCGGGCGGAGCTCGATCTCGGCGCGCCGGAGCAGTTGCGGGATTCGTTAGGCGCGCTCGACTTCGACGCGCTCGTGAATGCGGCGGCTCTGACGAATGTCGATTATTGCGAAAACCACGAGGCCGAGGCGGTGCAATCGAACGCGGCGGCGCCGCAACTGCTCGCGGAGCTTTGCCGGGAGATGGGCGCGCGCTTTGTCCACTTGAGCACGGATTACGTCTTCGATGGCGAGAAGCGCGAGCCTTACACGGAAGCGGACGCGGCCAATCCGATCAGCGTTTACGGCGCTTCGAAGCGGGCCGGCGAGGAGCGGGTGCTGACGGCGAATCCTGCGGCGCTGGTTGCGCGGGTCTCGTGGGTTTTCGGGCCGGACCGGCCGAGTTTTGTGGACGCGATCTTGCAGAAGGCGCGGACGGAAACGGCGGTGGCGGCGGTGGCGGATAAGTTTTCGACGCCGACTTACACCGGGGATATCGCCGCGATGCTGCGGACGGCCGGGGTCGGCGCCCCCGGCTACAGCGGAGTGCTGCATCTCGCTTCTCGCGGCGCTTGTAGCTGGCAGGAGTACGCGCAATGGGCGCTCGATTGCTGCCATCGCTATGGCGTGCCGATGGCCGCGACCAGGGTCGGGGCGTCATCGTTAGGCGAGATGAAAAGCTTCGTCGCGCGCCGGCCGGTTTACACCGTCCTTGCGACGGAACGCTACGCGGAGCTGACCGGCGAAGCGCCGCGCGACTGGCATGACGCGGTCGAGCAATACGTGCGCGAGCATTACGCGGGGAAAGTTTGACTTGTTTTTGCGCGGGGTGCGGCTATTTCTCCCGCGTTTAGCCGCAAAAAACGATGCCGTCTCCCGACCTTCGCTCGCGCTTTTACTTCCTCGTCTTGCTCGGTGGGCTCCTCGCCGCCTCGTTCGCGGAGGCGGCGCCGGTTCTTTATTCGATCGGCGACCCGACCGGTGTAGAGCAGTTCTACCTCGAGGAAATCAATCGCGCCCGGGCGAACCCGGCGGATGAAGGCACCCGGATCGCGGCGACAGCGGAGCCCGATTTGCTGAGCGCGTTGCAGTATCTGGGGATCAATCTGCCGCTCTTCAGCGCGCAGATGAGCGCGCTCCCGACCGCGCCGCCGCTCGCCTTTAACGAGAAGCTGCTGGCCGCCGCCCGTGCGCACGCGGCGGACATGCTCGCGAATGCGTTTCAGGATCACACGGGTTCGGACGGGAGCACGCCAGGCACGCGGATAAGTGCGCAGGGTTACGACTATTTGACGTTGGGCGAGAATGTTTTCGCCTATGAAAAGTCGGTGTCGTACGGGCACGCGGCGTTCGAGATCGATTGGGGCGGGACCCCGGCGAACGGGGGCATGCTGGTGCCGCCGGGACATCGCTTGAATGTGCACAACGCGCTCTTTCGTGAGGTCGGTGTCGGCGTGATCGATGGGAGCAACGGCTCGGTGGGGCCGCAGTTGGTCACGCAGGATTACGCGGTGCCGCGGGTGGTGGGCGCGCAGCCCTTGCTCACGGGCGTGGTCTACACCGATCAGAATGGCAACGGCTTCTACGATCCGGGCGAGGGCGTTGCCGGCGTCACGGTTACGGTCGCGCGGGCGAACTACTTCGCGGTCACCGGCGCCGCGGGCGGTTACGCGGTGCCCTTGCCTAACGATGGCAGCTACGCCGTCACTTTTTCCGGCGGCGGCCTTCCCGATTTGGTGAAAACGGTTGTCGTCACTCTCGGCGCGAACGTGAAAGTGGACTACGTCGCAGCCGCCGTGACGCTTCCGCCGCGCCTCGCGAATATCTCGACGCGCCTGAACATCGGCACCGGCGACAACGCCATGATCGGCGGCTTCATCATCACCGGGACGGAGCCGAAGGAGGTGCTGATCCGCGGGCTCGGACCGTCGCTGAACGCGAACGGCGTGCCCCTGCCCGGCACGCTCGCGAACCCGACGCTGGAGTTGCGCGACAGCGCCGGCCAGCTCGTCGCGACGAACGACAACTGGCAGACCAACGCCAACGCCGCCGCGATCACCGCGAGCGGAGTGGCGCCGCCGCTCTCGGCAGAAGCAGCGCTGCTCGTGACTCTGCGGGCGAACGGCAGCGCCTACACCGCGATTGTGCGCGGAGTGGGCGAGACGACCGGGCTCGGGCTGGTGGAGATTTACGACCTCGCGGCGGCGTCCGATTCGCAGCTCGCGAACATCTCTACCCGCGGCCTCGTGCAGAGCGGGGATAATGTCCTCATCGGCGGACTCATCATTACCGGGGGCGAAGCGCGGGTGATCGTGCGCGCGATCGGGCCTTCGTTAGGCCTGAGCGGCCAACTGGCCGATCCGACGCTCGAACTCTTCGACCAAAACGGCGTCTCGTTAGGCAAGAACGATAACTGGCAGAGCGACCAAAAAGCCGAGATCCTTGCGAGCCAGCTTGCGCCCGTGAAGACGGCCGAGGCCGCGCTCCTCCGCACGCTCCGGCCGGGCGCTTACACCGCGATCGTGCGCGGGGCGAGCGGGGGCAGCGGCATCGCCGTGGTCGAAGCCTACAGCCTTCCTTAAGTTTGCTTTCCAAGGAAGGGCGCTTTGGAAACGCCCGGCGGTTTCAAACCGCCGCTCCTTCATCTCCAGAGGCGATTGCTCCCCGGCGTCGCACCCCGCTCTCCCGTTCAGACGCTTCGCTGCGCAGCGCGAGATCGGCGTGATTTGGGCAGCCGGCCTCCTCTCGCGCCTCTCAGAGAGAGGCGTCTACAGGAGAGGCACCAGAAGCAACTGCATCGAAACCGCTGAGGCCCTCGACTGGAGG
Organism: Chthoniobacterales bacterium; assembly: GCA_050997075.1. Lineage (GTDB taxonomy): Bacteria > Verrucomicrobiota > Verrucomicrobiia > Chthoniobacterales > UBA10450 > Palsa-1392. The sequence goes on along the minus strand of JBPCRH010000070.1, from coordinate 3,429 downwards.
GCGTGCCCGTGGGGATGCCAGGTTGACAAGCCCGTGCCGCTGCGGTTTTATCGCGCGCGATGAAGATGCTTTTTGCTGTCGGTGTGCTGTCGCTTCTGGTTTTGACCCCGGCGTGGGCCGGCGGCCCGGAACCGCATGCGGCGATGGACCTGCGCCCGGCTTCGTATGGCAACTTCAGCAGGGGCGCGCTCGAGTTTGAAGACGTTAGCGGCGCCTTTTTCTTCTTCGACGTCGCGCAAAATAACCGCCCCGCAATCGACTACGCACTCAACAGCCTGCGCCTTGGAGTGATGTTGTACGACCCGCAGGGGCCCGGTTTTCTCGCGGGCAATGTGGAGCTTATGGGTGAGGTTTTCGGCGGCGGGATTTTCGACGGTCCGGGCGACGTTCTCGCCGGGGCGACGCTCATTTTTCGCTATAACTTCGTCCAGCCCCAAGCGCGGATCATTCCCTACCTCCAGGTTGGTGGTGGCGGCGTTTACACGAATATCGGGGAGACCGAATCGAACGGGCTCATCAGCCTGCCGGTGGAGTTCAATCTTCAGGCCAACGCCGGCGTCCGCTACATGTTGAACGATCGCTGGTCGCTCGTTCTCGAAGCCGCTTATCGCCACGTCTCGAACGCCGAAATCAAGAAGCCGAATTTCGGCCTTGATAACATCGGCGGCAACGTCGGCTTCGGCTTTTCGTTCTAACTCACTCCGATGAAAACGTCGCTCTGTGCTCTTGCCCTCCTCCTCAGTCTCAGTCTGCCGGTCCGCGCGGCGCTGCAGTGGGAAAGCCTCGTTGCGGAACTCCATCCGAAAATTTCTGATAAGGAGACGGTGGCGCATTTCAAATACAAGAACACGGGCGAGCAACCGGTGAAGATCACCGCGGTCAAGCCTTCCTGCGGTTGCACCACGGCGGCCCCGCCGCAGGAGCCGATCGCGCCGGGCGCGAGCGGTGAGATTACGGCTACTTTTCACATCGGCGATCGTGTTGGGATGCAGACAAAAACGATCCACGTGCAGACTGACGAAACACCGAACGCGAACACCACCCTGACCTTGAAGGCGGACGTGCCGAAGCTGCTCGAGATCACGCCCGCTTTTCTCTACTGGTCGAAGAAAGAACCGGGCATCGAACCCCGCTATATCGACGTGAAAGTGGGGAAGGATTTCAAAGTTACGAAGCTGACCGTCACCTCGACCGACCCGGAGGTGAAGGTGGCCGCGGAGAAGGTGCCTGACTCCACGAATTTCCGGATCAAGGTGACGCCGCCGAAAACGAATCGGCCAATCAACGCCGCGCTCAAGATCGTGCCGGATTTTCCGAAGGACACGCCGAAGAACTTTTACGCCAATGTCCACGTGGCCGCGCATGTCGACGCGACCGAGCCGGCAGCTGCGGCCAGCGCCGCGGCGACCGCGGCCGCGCCTTCGCCGGCGGCTTCCCCGGCGCCGTAGTCATCGTGCGCACGCCGGTTCTGCGGCAGGCCATTTTCCTGGTCGGCTTCGCCTTTCTCCCGGCGATCGGGCAGGCGCTTTATTTTCGCGGAAATCCCGCGCTCGTTGCGCGCCCGGCCGATCCGCATGAGGTCACGCTCGCACAGGAGAAAGCCTGGGGCGCGGCCGTCCTCTGGATCGATGCCCGAGCGGAGGAAGAATATGAAAAGGGGCACATCCCGGGCGCTCTTTTGTTGAACGAGGACACCTGGAACGCGCTCCTGCCGGCGGTGCTCGCGGCCTGTGGACCGGAGCGGAAGCTGGTCGTTTACTGCAGCCGCGTGAGTTGCAACGCCAGTCACGCCGTGGCCGAGCGACTGCGGAAAGAAGCAGGCCTTACCAACATCTACGTCCTGCCCGGCGGCTGGGAGGAATGGGAGGAAAATGCGCATCGTTAGGCTGATTCTCGCGTTTCTCGTCGGCGCCGTTTTTATCTACGCTGGCGTGCTCAAGGCGCGGGATCCGTTGCGCTTCGCCAGCGACATCAGCAACTACGCCATGATCTCGTGGTCGCTTGGCGTGCGCGTGGCGTTTTATCTGCCTTGGCTCGAAATCATCTGCGGGCTCGCGCTCATCCTGCAGCTTTTCTTCGCCGGCGCGATTGTGCTCTCGGCGCTGATGGTGGTCGTTTTCGTGGGAGCGACAATCTGGGCGCGGGCCCATGGGATCGACGTGGCTTGCGGCTGCTTCGGCACGGTCAGTAGCAACCTCACGCTCACCTGGCATCTGGTCTTAAACGCCGGCCTCCTTGTCGCGCTCGGCGTGCTCTGGTGGCTGCGGCCGCTCGCCGAGTTAAAGCCGAGCGCGGTTGCACCGGCCAAAGTCGCCTAACGAATTTGGCGGCCGCGTCGCCTCCCTCCCGCTCCTGTCATGTTGAGCAAAGCGAAACATCTGTGACTCCTTCAGGTATCCGCCTAGGCAGGAGTCAGAGATCCTTCGTTTCCCTCAGGATGCCGTGACATTCAGAAAGGCCGAAGCCGAGTTTAGCTCATCCAATTACTCCACCGCTTCCGCAACGGCTTCACGTAGCTGTCGACGTCGACTTCCTTCATCCGCTCGACGCCTCCGCGAACCGCATCCGCGACCACCTCAGAGGTGTCGTCATAACCGCGGCGGACTTTGCGCAGGAAAGGCAGAGCCGGCTCGGAAATTCCACGCCAGTCGATGTTCTTCAATGCATTGCGGACAGTCAGCGGCGTCGGCTCGGCCGGACGCGATGCGTAGCGAATCGCCAGCCCGATCGCCAGCCCAAGGGCAAGTGCGCCGAGCACGGTCGGCACCGGATTTTCGCGCAGGAAAAACTCCGTGCGCTCCCGCGCCACCGTCGCCTTTTGCCGGGTTTGATCCCAGGTATTGGAGGCCGCATCCGTTAATTGCCGCTTCCGATCCTCGAACCGTCCGCGCTCGCTGCCACCGCTCATTTGCTGCCCGAACTCCGTCTCCGCCATCGGGTCGTCCTTCGGAAAATTGTCGCCATTGGAACTCTTCATACCCATTGCATCGGATTTGACCTGCGCTTTGCGCTTTGTTTCGGGCCCGAAATCCGCGCGCCGGAAAGACAACCATCCAAGGTCGTCTCGGCCGGCGAACCAGTTATGAACTTAAACAACGAAAGGGAAATCATGGACGAGAAATCTAATGCAGGAGCAGACGAAAACCGCGACCCAATTACGGGTGAACCCGGATCGCACCCGGTTGGCACCGGAGTCGGGACAGCGGGCGGAGCCGCTACGGGCGGCGCCATCGGAGCGGCGGTCGGCGGACCGGTCGGTGCGGTGGTGGGCGCAGTGGTCGGCGGGGTTGCCGGGGCTTATGGCGGCCGCGGCGTCGCCGAGGCAGTAAACCCCACCGTCGAAGAACAATACTGGCGCGAAAATCACGCGTCGCAGAGCTTCGCCCGGCAGGAATACGACTACGCACATTACGCCCCGGCCTATCGCGT
>JBPCRH010000217.1:0-3650 GCA_050997075.1 Chthoniobacterales bacterium | reverse complement strand
GGGACAGCCGAGGTGTTTTTGTGATTTGTTTTTTCGTTTTTTTCTGAAATCGACGAGGGGGTCCACCTGCGCGGCGTGGCGCGCAGGGAGCCAAGCGGCGAGAAAAGCGACCGCGGAAAGGAGGAGGACGATGGCGACAAAGGTCACGGGATCGGCTGCGCCCACTCCGAAGAGCAGGCTGTTCAGTAACCGCGTGGCGGCAAAGGCGCCGACTACCCCGACGACGACACTGATCCCGACCAGAGTCACTGCCTGTCCGACGATGAGCCGGAAGATCGAAGACTGCGCCGCGCCCAGAGCCATGCGAATGCCGATCTCGTTCGTCCGTTGCGCGACCGAGTAAGCCATCACGCCGTAGATGCCGATGGCGGTGAGGATGAGCGCAACGCCGGCGAAGATGGAAAGAAGGAGCGCGTTAAAGCGCGGCCGGGCGAGCGACTGCGAGATGTAATCGTCGAACACTTTTACACTCGTTAGGGGAATGTTCGGATCGACCGCGGCGAGCTGCGCGCGGACGGCGGAGGTAAGGCTCGCGGGATTCGCAACGCGGGTGCGCACGACGAGTGAAGTTTCGCTGAAGGGGATCTGTGCGATCGGCAGATACATCTCCGGCGTGTAGTCGTGCCGGAGCGAACGGTGTTTTACATTCCCGACTACGCCGATGATTACGCGCAGGAGCGGCTTGCCATCGCCCGCGCTGAACCCGGGCGCGATCCGCTTGCCAACGGCGTTTTGTCCCGGGAAAAACTTGTTCGCGAAGAACTGGTTCACGACCACGACCGGTGCGGACTTAAACGTATCGTGCTCGTCGAAAATCCGGCCCTTGGCCACGGGCACGCCGACGGTCTTGAAGTAATCCGTCGCGATGATGCGCGCGGGCGCGGTGGCGCGCTGCCCCTCCGGCAACGGATGATCGGCGTCGTCAAAATCGGTCACCATGTTGCTCGAGCTCAGCGGCAGCGGGATGATCGTGCTCGCCGCTTCCACTCCGGGGAGCGCGCGGACTTTGGGCAGGAACTGCGCAAAGAAGCTGATGATGTTTTCGTTCTTCGGGTAGGCCGACGAAGGCAGCGTAATGCGCGCGGTGAGCAGGCGGTCGGGGCGCAATCCGGTCGGCACCTGGCCGAGTCGCGTGAAGCTCTGGATGAGCAGGCCAGCACTGATCAGGAGGACGAGCGCGAGCGCGACTTCCGCCATGACGAGACCGTTGCGCAGCCGGCCTTTGTTCCCGCTGTCGCTGCCAGAGCGCATGCCGCTTTTGAGCGAGCTGTTGAGATCGACGTGCGAAGCCTGCCAGGCCGGGACGAGTCCGAAGATGACGCCCGTCGCGAGGGAAACGACGAGAGTGAAAACGAGCACGGAGGCATCGAGATGGATGTCGCCGATACGCGGAATATTCTGCGGGACGGCTTTGACCAACGCCGCCGTGCCCCATTCCGCGAGCAGTAAACCAAAGACGCCGCCGAGTGCGGAAAGGAGCACGCTTTCGGTGAGCAGTTGCCTAACGATGCGGGCGCGGCTTGCCCCGAGGGCAGCACGGAGCGCGATCTCTTTTCCGCGCACGGAGGCGCGGGCGAGAAGGAGGTTGGCGACGTTCGCGTTCGCGATCAGGAGGACGCAAAGGACCGCGCCAAACAGAACATAGAGCGCCGTCCGGACGTCGCCGACCATGTCTTCGCGCAAGGGTTTCAGGAGGACGCCGAAGGCGGTGTTGGTGTCGGGATATTGTTTCTCCAGCCGCGCCGCGATGGTCGAGAGATCCGCCTGCGCCTGGGCGAGGGAGGCGCCCGGTTTTAAGCGCGCAAGGCCGACGACGCTGTGGCTGCCGCGCTCCTCGGTTGGCGGCTTGAAGCCTTCCGCGTTCGAGGCGTCCTCGGCGATCGTGGTGTAGAGATCGATCGTCTCGGTCTGGATCGGGAATTGGAAATGCGCCGGCATCACGCCGATGACGGTGTAAGGCCGGCGATCAAGCTGGACCGTGCGGCCGAGAATCTTTTTGTCGCCGCCGAAACGCTTTTGCCAAAATTCGTAGCCGAGCACGACCTTGTAGCCGCCGGGCCCGCCGCCGGCTTGTTCGTCGGCGCGGACAAAACCGTGACCGAGGAGCGGCTGCACCCCGAGGACGTCGAAAAACTCGCCGCTCGCCTTCACTCCGAGGAGGCTTTGCGCGCCGTTTGCGTCGCTAAAAGCGACGTTCTCCTCGTGGTAAACCGCGCTGTTCGCGAGGGTCTGGTTTTCCTTCCGGTAGTCGAAATAATCCGGGTAGGAGAGGGAACTAAGCGAGTCGCGCCGGCCGTCGTCGTGCGAGTTCGTGCTCCCAAGCGCGACGAGCTGTTGCGGTGCGGGGAAAGGCAGCGGCTTCAGGAGAACGGCGTTGACCACGCTGAAGATGGCGGTGTTTGCGCCGATCCCGAGCGCGAGGGTGAGGACGGCGATGAAGGTAAAGCCGGGCGATTTGCGGAGCTGGCGCAGGGCGAAGCGGAAGTCGTTCATAAAGTTATTTTTTCGTTAGGCCACGGTGGAATTCATTCGGCCCGGAGAGCGATGACGGGATCGGTTCGGCCGGCACGCCGTGCGGGCAACCAACTCGCGAGGACCACGCCTAACGACAGTACGGTCGCGGCCCCGAGCCAGATGCGAGGATCGCCAGCGGGCACGCCCGGCCATTGATGTTGCAAGATGCGAACCCCGGCCCAGGCGCCGAGCGCACCGGCCGCGAAGCCGAGCGCGAGCAGTCGCGCGCCCTGCGTCGCCACTAGCCTAACGAGCGCTCGGCGGGTCGCCCCGAGCGCGACGCGGACACCGAATTCGCGCGTCCGTCGCGCCACCTGCAAGGCGAGCAGTCCATAAACGCCGATCGCGGCGAGCACGAGTCCGAGGACGCCGAAGAGCGAGACGAGGACGAAGAGAAAACGTTCCGTCACCCAGGAATCAGCGGCCGCTTCTTCCAGCGTCCCGACGTTGAAAGCGGCGAGACGGTTATCGGCGCGGGCGAGGGCACTGCGCACGTCGCTGGCGAGCGCGCGGGGAGGGCCCGTCGTCTCCACCACGAAGGTCATCTCGTCGAAGCCATTCGCGACCGCCTGCGGCAACGAAACGTAGAAAGCGCCGACCACTTCACCGTCGCCTGGATCGGCGACGGCTTTCGTGTCGTTCGTCGGGCCGACGAAGGTGAACCACGGGCGCGTGCCGTCGAGCCTGCCTTCCTTGATCCGTTTGCCAATCGGGTTCTCGTTAGGCCAAAAGCGTCGTGCGAAGGCTTCGTTGACGATGCAAACCGGCGGCTGGCCAGGCCGGTCGTCGGCGCTGAACTCGCGCCCCTGCACCAAACGTTGACCCATCGTCGCGAAATAGCCCGGACCGGTCGCACGCAGGTAGGCATAGAAAACGCCGCTCGGCTCCGGCGGATGACTCCCTTCCGGCGCCAGCGGAATCGTATCCCACGACGCATCCATCGGTGCGGGCGCCGTCACCGTGGCGGAGCGCACGCCGGGGAGCGCGCGAATTTCATCCAGGCTGCGATCGATTGCGCGCAGCCGCGTCTCCGGCGCCGGGAAAAGCCGATCCGAAAACGTGGCGTGAAAGACGAGCCGATGCTCCGTCACAAAGCCCCACGGTTGCCTAACAATCGCGCGAAAATATTCCGTGAG
>JBPCRH010000067.1:0-4244 GCA_050997075.1 Chthoniobacterales bacterium | reverse complement strand
ACCCAACCGTCATCCCGAGCGGAGTGGAGCGCAGCGGAACGGAGTCGAGGGATCCCGTGGGGCTGCCGAGAAGCCCTGAACGCGCACAGCTTACGTCGACGCTTCCCAGAAACCTCGCGGGATCCTTCGACTGCGCTGCGCTCCGCTCAGGATGACTGTGATTGCGCGACGGCCACAACTTCCTCAGTGCTCACCGCTTTCATGCAGCGGAAATCGAGCGGGCATTCGCGCAGGAAACAAGGACTGCATTCGACCTGATGCCGCAGGACGACACTCCGACGACCGAGCGGTCCGGTCAGGCTCGGCTCGGTCGAGCCGAAGACGGCGACCACCGGCACACCAAGCAACGTCGCCAGGTGCATCGTGCCGGTGTCGTTTGTGAGCAGAAGCGCGCACTGGCGCAGTTCCTCGATCAACTCCTGAAGCGTTGTCCGGCCAATCAGGTTCGTGCAATTTTCGCCTAACGACGCGGCGATGGGCGCGCCGACAGCTTCGTCTTTGGCAGTCCCGAAAAGCATCCAGTGCCCGCCCAACGCCGCGGCCGTCTCCGCGAAACGCTCGGGCAGCCAGCGCTTCGCCGGGCCGTATTCCGCGCCCGGGCAGAGCCCGAACCGGGAGGAGGACAAGGCCAGCGGCGTCGGCTGCGCGACCGCGATTTCGTCGGCTTCCGCTTCTACGCCTAACGAGCGCGCGATCTCGAGATAATGCTCGACCTGGTGCGGCGGCGGTCCGCGCCGCACCGGCGGCACGACGACCTGCTGGAGCAGCCAGCTCCGCGCATGCCCCGCGTAACCGACGCGGCGCGGCACGCCGCCGAGCCAAAGCTCGAGCGCACTCCGGAGTGAGTTCGGGAAAATCACGCCGACATCAAACGGCGCCTGCTCGCGCAACAGCTTCCGCACCCCCGGGAGCGACATCCCGCCTAACGACAAGACTTCGTCCACCTCCGGCACGAGACGCCAGACCGCCGCGATTTTTTCCGGCACTAAAACCGTAACGTGCGCATCCGGCCGGCCCCGTTTGATCGCGCGGACCGCTGGAATGCTCATCACGCTGTCCCCCAGCCAGTTGCTCGCGCGGAGCAAAATCCGGAACGGCTGGAGCCGATTCGCGAGTCCGTTAGGCACGAAAACCCCGCGCTTATATTTGCTCAGGAGCCAGTTCGGTCGCGGGGTTTTCCAGCGGTTGTGGACCCAGAACCAATCCTCCGGCGCGCGCCGAATCTCGCTTTCGATCGCGCTGTTCGTCTTCGCGGTCAGCTCCTCGATGCTCTCGTTAGGCTGATTGAGTGCGGGCGAAAAAGTCATGCGCCACTTGCCGGGAGCGTCGGTCAGGAGCGAGGCGACGATAAGCGCGGCGCCGGTGCGCTTGCAGAGCAAGCCCGGGAGCGGCGTGGTCGACGCGAGGCGGCCGAAGAAATGGGTCCAGAGCCCGTGATCGCCGGAGTGTTGATCGCTCAAGATGCCGATCATCCCGCCGGTGCGGAGCAGGCGAATCGCTTCCGCGAACCCTTCGCTCCGGTCGAAAAGGCGCACACCAAAACGCGCGCGCTGTTGCCTAACGAACTCATCGATCCGCGGATTCCCGAGCTTCTGGTAGACCGTGCTGAGCGGCGCGTAGCCGAAATGATGCGGCGCAATCTGCGCGAAAAGCTCCCAGTTTCCGAGATGACTGAGCGCGAGCACGACCGGTCGGCCGGCGCGCAAATGCCGGTGCACTTCCTCCGCGCCCTCAACGGCCACGAGCGGCGCGACCTCGGCTAACGACATCGCGTTCAGCTTCATCCCGCTGAGCAGGTTGGCGCCGAGGCGCGAGAAATGTTGCCGAACGAGCCGCGACTTTTCCGCCTCGGTCATCTTTTTGCCGAAGGCGATCTGGACGTTGTGGCGCGCGAGCCGGCGATAATTCGGCAGCGCCAGCCAGGCGAACCCACCGAGCAGTTGGCCAAGGGCATAGACGGCCCTCGAGGGCAGCGCGATGATCAGGGCGAGGGCGGTGCGATAGAAGAAGTAAACGCTGAAATCGACCATTACGGGCAGCCGGCGTCGGCGGGGAGGCGGCCGCTGCACCGTAAATTTGCCTGCGAGTCGCCGCAATCTTAATAATGTCGCCTTGTGGAGCGGCGCCTTCTTCAGACCGTGCGGTCCGATTTCGCGCGTCTTATCGCGCGAAGGTTCGCGCCGGCGCGTCTGCTCGTCGTCGGCCGGGAGCCGGAAGAGCTCGCGGAGAAATGGCGGAACGCCAAGATCGAGAGCACGCTTTGCCCGGGATTGGCGGAGCTCAGGGCACTCCCGCAAAACGGCCGGGAGCCGCGCTTCGATCTCGCGATCTGGCTTTATCCGCCGCAGGAGGAATCCGGGGACGACGACGCCATGCTCGCGCGCCTAACGAGTCTGGTCGACGATCTCATCCTCGCGCCCGCGCTGGGCGCGGACACGACGAAACGCCGGCACCAACTCGTCGCCCAGATCCATGCCCTCGGCTTCGCGCCCGACTACGGCTCCGACATTGTCGAGCTCGATCCCGCGGCGGTGCGCCTGCGCCGCGGCTCGGTCCCACCGGAGAACCTGCTCCCGGCGACGGAGAGCGGCTTCGCCCGGCTGCACACTCAGATACAGGGCTTGCAGCGGACGTTGCGCACACGCCTCTCCGAGCTCGAGGCGGCCGACCGCCACATCGCGCAGCTCGAGGAGAAAGTGCTCAAGCTGAAGCAGGCGAAGCGCGAGTTGAAACAATTGAAGGCGGAAAAGCACGCGCTCCGGAAATCGCCCGAGCGCAAGATCGGGCAGGTCTTGCTCGCGCCCTATCGCCTGCCGCAGAAGCTGCTCCGCGGCGCGCAGAGACGCTGGCCGCAACTCTGCGGGCGGACGCGCCCGACCGAGCCTAACGAATACCAAAAATGGTTCGAGCGGCACCGGAACACTTCGGCCACGGTCGCGGCTCTGCGCGCGGAAGCGCGCACTTTCGCCGCGCAGCCGCTCATCTCCATCATCACTCCGGTCTACGACACGCCGGTTGCCTGGCTCGAGGAAGCGGTCGCGTCGGTGGAGGCGCAGATCTACGAAAACTGGGAGCTGCTCCTGATCGACGACGCCTCAACCGACGCCGCAACCCTGCGCGCGCTCAAGGCTCTCGCGGAGCGCGACCCGCGCATCCGCGTGCTCCATTTGCCGGAAAACGGCGGCATCTCGCGCGCTTCCAATGCCGGCATCGCCGTGGCTCGCGGCGATTGGGTCGGGCTGCTCGACCACGACGACGTCCTCGAGCCGGATGCGCTTTATCACACCCCGAAGACGCTCGCGGAACATCCCGAAGCCGACCTCATTTATTCGGATGAAGACAAGCTCACCGAGACCGGGTTCGAGGCGCCGATGTTCAAACCCGACTGGTCACCCGACTTCTTCCTTTCTTACAACTACCTCTGCCATTTCACGACCATCCGGATGTCGCTGGTACGCGAACTCGACGGTTTCCGCCCAGAGTATGATTTCGCTCAGGACTACGATCTCTTCCTCCGCATCGTGTCGCGCACGCCACATATTTTTCATGTGCCGCGCATCCTTTATCATTGGCGCCGGAGCGAAGGTTCCACCTCGACCAATATCCGCTCGAAACCCGACGCCCTCGAAGCGGCGCGGCGCAGCCTGAACGATTATCTCGCACGCGAACAGCAGCCCGGCCACGTCGCGATCGATTGGCGCACGCACGGCTTCCGGATTCGCCGGCATCTGAAGGAGGAAAAGAAAATCTCCATCATCATCTCGACCCGCGACCGGATCGATCTGCTCGCGCGCTGTGTCGCGAGCGTGGAAGACAAATCCAGCTACCTGAACTACGAGATCGTGGTCGTCGATAACGACAGCGAATCCGAGGAAGCGCAGAGTTATTTCGAAAACTTTCCGCACCGGCTTCTGCGCTACGAAGGGCCGTTTAACTACTCCGCGATCCACAACTTCGCGGTCGAAAACACCGACTCGCCCTGGCTCCTTTTCCTGAACAACGATACCGAAGTGATCGAGAGCGGCTGGCTCACCGCGATGGCCGAGCACGTGCAACGTCCCGAAGTCGGTGCGGTCGGCGCCCGCCTGATTCTCCGCGACCAGACGATCCAGCATGCCGGCGTCGTCCTGGGCGTGCGCGGGATGGTGAAGCACGCGTTCTATGGATTCCCCGCGGAATCGCCCGGCGTCTGCCGCCAGCTTCAGGTCACGCGCAACTACAGCGCGGTCACCGCCGCCTGCATG
>JBPCRH010000216.1:0-9607 GCA_050997075.1 Chthoniobacterales bacterium | reverse complement strand
GGCTCCGCTGGCGTGAGCCATGGGCAGGTGATCAGCACGACGTTAGGTGACTCGCGCGTCACGCTGCCGGCGCGCACGCCGGCGCCGGCGCCGCCTCTCACGCCGCAAGCGCGTGGTGGGGTTGTGCCCACGGCGGTGCGCAACGGCAACCCGCTGCAAATGCTCAATCCGCGCGCCCCCGCGCGCTACGGCAATTCGCAGGAGCACGTCACGACCGACCCGAAAGATCCGGGGAAACCGACCGGCGTGAAGCTCTTCGAGTGGGTTTTTTAGGGCGCCCGCCGAACCGCCGGCAACCGCGCGCCCGCCTGCGCTCTTGTAGACGCTTCGCTCTGCGAAGCGCGAGGGCGAGGGCGACCGCAGGCAGGAGAGGTCAAGCAACGCCAACCCCCGCGCCTCCTGAGGCGTCTACAACGGCCGGTCGATAACAGCCGTCGACAGCTGCTGGTTTCCAATGCCGCCCACGCCCGGAATTCCCCCCAGGTGCTTGAACGTGGCGCCTACGGCCTTACTCGTTAGGCGTGTCCGCTGATCCACGCCCGGTCGTCGCTTCTTACTGCGCGACTTTCCTGAAGCCGGAGGTGCTGCACATCTACCGGCAGATCACTTCGCTGGAGCGCTTTCGTCCGATCGTGCTCGCCCGCAAACGCGAGGAGTCTGAGCGGTTTCCCTTCGCGCCGGTTTTTTTAGTGCCTCGCTCCTCCACCCATTTCCTGCGCCGGTTTTGGTTTCGGAAAATCCTCGATGCGCCCTGGCGCATGTCCTCCTCCGAGACCGGCCGGCTCCTCCGGCTCCTCGACGAGGAGGAAGTGCAGCTTCTCCATATTTATTTCGGACACATCGCGGTCCATCTCCTCCCGCTGATGGAGCGCTGGCCGCGCCCGGTCGTGGTTTCGTTTCACGGTGCGGATGTCCTCGTCGACCTGGAAAAGCCGCGGTACCGCGCCGCCACCCAGCGCATCCTCGCGGCCGCGCGCCTCGTGCTCGTGCGCTCGGATTCGCTCGCGCGCGCGGTCGCGGCGATCGGCGGCGCGGAAGGGAAAATTCGAGTGCATCGTACCGGGATTCCGTTAGGCGAAATCGCGTTCACGGCGCGGCAGTGGCCTAACGGTGGCGGGTGGCGTTTTCTCCAAGCCGGACGTTTGATCGAGAAGAAAGGCTTTACCACGAGCCTGCGCGCCTTCGCCGCTTTCCGGCAGGTGCATCAAACCTCGCGCTTCACGATCGCGGGCGAAGGTCCGCTGCTCGAAGAGCTCCGCGCGCTCGCGAGGGAACTCGGCGTGGAGGAAGCGGTCCGTTTTGCGGGGTTTCTTTCGCAGGCGGAATTGCGCGCGGAGTTCGCGGCGGCCCACATTTTTCTGCACCCGAGCGTGGTCGGTCGCGACGGCAATCAGGAAGGCGTTCCGAACGCGATGCTCGAAGCGATGGCCAGTGGTCTCCCGGTTTTCGCGACGCGGCATGGGGGTATTCCGGAAGCGATCGAAGAGCGCGTGAGCGGCGTCCTCGTGGCGGAAGGCGACGACGAGGCTCTCGCGCGGGAGTTGCTCGATTGGACGGCGCGCACGGAAGCGTTGAGCGCGCTGGCGCAAAACGGAGCCGAGGCGGTCGCGCAAAAATTCGAGCAGGGCGCGCAGGCCCGGGCGCTGGAGGATTTTTATTTCGAGGCCTCGGGCAACCAGCGTGATTTCTTAGGGGACGTCTAAAAACTGGGTCATTCCGAGCGGAGCGTAGCGCAGTCGAGGAATCCCGTGGCGTGAGCTTAAAGCTTTCGCCACGGGCTCCCTCGACTCCGCCTCCGCTCGGGATGACACGACTTGTTAGACGCCCTCTTAGGTTGTCAGCCCGGGCCCCGTGGGCTTTCGGGGCGAGGGATCTCCCAAGCGTTTTGCGGCGCGCTATTTGTTGGTACATCGGTCCGACGCTTGCGAGATCCTTCCGCGCGCTGCACCGCGTCCGGATGGCAGTGTCACGAAGCGCGTCTTGCAATCCGTCCGAAGAATTTTTCCAGCGCGCACGCGACGCTTGCGAAGCTCACCTTCTCCCGCGCCGTGGCCTGCGATTCCGCGATCGTCGCGACATAAAAATCGCCATCGCGCAGCAGTCGCACCGCCAGCTCCGCGAGCTCGCCTAACGAACGCCCGAAACCACAAGTGCGCGGGAAACCGAGCCGGTCGATCGCTCCGTCGCCGCCGACGCAGGGAAGGCGGCAAAGCAGCGCATCGCCCGCTACCTGGCCCGGCACGGCGCTTTTATCTGCCTGCAGGACGAGCCGATGCCGCGCCATTTCCGCGAGGTAATCGCGATAAGGCAGCCGCCGGGGCAGAAGTTGCAAACGCGCCCAATCGCCGCCTAACGAATTCCAAAGCTGCCGAAGCCGGCGCGGGTGCGGCTCGCTGAGCGTGACCGGACCGCCAAGAGTAAGCGCCATTTGCAGCGCCGCGAGGTGATGGCGTGAAGGCACATCCCATTCGCGTGTGCCGATGAAAATCCCGCGTCGCTCTTCGACTGGGCGCGCGAAGTCCCAGCGCTCATCCTCCAGTGGATAGGGTGTGGGAATGAACTCGCCCGCGCCCAAAGGCACCGCCTCCGGCGTCGCCGCGAGAAAGCCGTCTGCCGCCGCCACTACTTCGCGGAACAATCCGGCGCGTTTCGGTTCCGCGAGCTGCTGCGCGATCTGGTGCAGCCCTGTTTCCTTGAGTGAAACCGCGGTTGTTAGGCCAGCTTCCTGGAGTTGGCCGAGGGCCGTGCGCGCTGCGCGGAAACTGCCGCGCAGGAGCAGAAGCACCGGCCGCCCTTCCGCGATCGCGGCTTTCGTCTCGCAATGAAAAACCCCGCCGGTGCAGGCGGCGTAGCCATGGAAGTTAACCGGGGCATGTCCGGGGTCGTTAGGCGAGCCCGCGCCGTCCGGAAAATCTCGCCGGGGATCGCGCCCGCCCGGATTCAAAACCGTGAGGCGAAACGGCGCTGTTGTAGCCGGGGGCGTTGACCCCGGCGGGCTTGACCTTGGCCGCGACTGAACGCGACCGGGGTCAGCGCCGCCGGCTACAAGAGGCTCCAGGGGGTCAGGGATTGCCGCCGTCACTGTCGTTGAAATCAATCGAGGGCGGCGGCTCGGCCTGTAAAAGCGGCTCGGCCACGGATTGATCCATCGGCCGCACGGGCTCGGCGCGCCGCACTTCCACCGGCGGCGTCTCCGCGGGCGAGGGCGCGACCGGGAGAGCGCGCTTGATCGGTTTATTCGGGTCGAAGGCCGCGGAGTCCGGTTCTTCTTTCTTCGGCGGCTGAAAGGTAGAACCGACCGCATTGTAAGGATCGTCGGGCGCGATCAGGGTCGGCGCTTTCATCGCGACCGGCGCGACCGCCTTGGTGTCGACCGCGAGCGCGGCGCGAGGCCACTGGCTTTCGTCGAACTGCTTCGCGAGCTGCGTGCGCACACCGCCGCCGTGGACGTCGCAGGCATCGGTCGGCATCTGCGCGTCGGTCGCGAGCTCGACGTAACTCGTGCGCTTGCGCACTTCGTGGCCGCTCGCCGATTGCACGGTCTCGTAGCACTTGTCGGTCGCGAGTAACCCGGAGGAAGAGCAAATCTCGACCTTGTGCAGGGTCGGCGGGATCGCAAATGGTTGCGGCGTGTAGCGCGCGATCGAGGCATTCATGAGGTCGACCCAGACCGGCTCGGCGAGGACGCTGCCGAAGGCGCCGCGATAAATCTTCTGCGGCTTATCGAACCCCGCCCAGACCACGCAGGTGATGGCGGAATCGTAACCGGCGAAAAGTGCGTCGGTGAAATCGTAAGCCGTGCCGGTCTTGCCCGCGGCCGGAAAGTTTTTCAATCCGTACTTCTCATATGCAAGCGCGCCGGTGCCTTCGTGAAGCGCGTCGGTGAGGCAGGAAGTGACCTCGTAAGCGATCGCCGGTTTGAGCACCGCCACGTGCGCGCGGGTGTTTTCTGCCTGCCAGACGACTTGGCCTTCCTTGTCTTCAATTCGATCGAGAATGTGCGGCGGACCGGGCCGCCAGCCTTCGTTCGGGAACACGGTGTAGGCGAGCGCAAGCTCGGCGAGTGTGATCTCGCTGCTCCCGAGAAAAGTCGAGGGATAGGGCCGCAGTTTCGTCTCCACGCCCGCGGCGCGGATGAGCTGCGAGACGTGGTCGAGCCCGGCGGAAGTGCCGATCCGCACGGCCGAACCGTTCTTCGATTTCGCGAGCGCCTGCCGCGCCGTGATCGGTCCTTCGTAGCGGTTGTCGTCCCGCTCCGGACCCCACTCGCCGAGGATGCCGGTGGTGCCGCCGATCATGACCGTGCGATTATCGAGCGCGGAATCTTCCACGATCGTGCCTGGGTAGGAGCCGTTGGCGAACGCCGCCGCGTAAACGAAAGGGATCATCGCGGTGCCGGGCGGGCGCCGCGCCTGAAGCGCGCGGTTGTATTCGTTCTGCTCGAAATCGCGCCCGCCGACGAGCGCGAGGATGCCGCCGGTTTTGTTGTTTAAGGCGATCACCGCACCCTGCAGATACTCCGGCGGTTTCGGCGCGGTTGGCTTTTCGTTAGGCGATTTGTTCGCGCGCGCGGCGCGCAAAATCTCGGCGTATTGCGCGTAGGTTTGGTGGTTGTAATCCGGATGCTGCTCGGCCTCGTCGAGGTGCGCGCGGAGCGATTTCTCGGCCACCGCCTGCAGCTCCGAATCGATCGTGGTGTGAATGCGGAAGCCGTCGCTCATCGCGCGATCCCAGCCGACCGCGGCGATTACCTGTTGGCGGATATAATCAATCGCGTAATTCTGCCCGCGCGCGTTCTGGCGGTTGCCGATAACCATGTCTTCGCCCTGCGCGCTGGTCATCTGCGCTGGGCTGATGAAGCCGAGCTCGTTCATCCGCCCGAGGACGAAGTTGCGCGCGTCGCGGGACGCCTCGCGATCTTTCCAAGGCGAGAGATTATTCGGACTCTTCACCAGGCCCGCGAGCGTGGCGCATTCCGCCAGGGTCATTTCCTTCGCCGGCTTGTCGAAATAACCACGCGACGCGGCTTCCGCGCCGTAGAGCCCGCCGCCGAAATAAATCCGGTTCAGGTAAAGCTCCATGATTTTCTGCTTCGAGAAGTTGTCCTCGATCCGCCGGGCGACAAACATCTCAAGGAGCTTGCGCCGGAAGGTCTTGCCCTTGAGCTCGAAACTATTGCGCGCGAGCTGCTGCGTGACCGTGCTCGCGCCCTGGCGGACATGGCCGGCGACGAGATTTTTTAGTGCCGCGCGGACGATGCCTAACAAGTCGTAGCCATGATGCTGGTAGAACTTGTTGTCCTCGGTCGAGATGATGGCGTTGACGAGGTTGGCCGGGAGCTGCTCGTAAGGGACGGTCTCGCGATTCTCCACGTAGATCTGGCCGAAGATTTTGTTGTTTCGATCCACGATCACGCTGGCCGATTCCATTTTCTCGAGATGAGTGAGATCGAGCGCGGCGGCCTGTTGCTTGAGCGACGCGGCGAGTGGGAGAAACGCGAGAAGACCGGCGAGGAGGATGACGACGACGAGCGCGACCGGGATGTAAAACCATGGCCGGGCATACCAGGCGCGACGCTCGGCGTAGGAGTGCTCCGTGGGCATGAAATAATCGACAGGCATGCGGCGGTTGAGCAAAGGTCCGAAAGATTCGGAAACGCGCGCAACTTAGCGGCAAACTCCGGCAAAAGCCAAATGGCGGCGAACCGATTCGAGGCCACCTTCCGGGGTGGAAACGGAGGGAACACCCGGCGCCGAGGTCGAGCGCAGCCTGCGCGCAACGATCGCGCGCGAGGGGCCGATCACCTTCGCGCGCTTCATGGCGGAGACGCTTTATCATCCGACCGATGGCTATTACAGCTCCGGGCGGGCCGTGATCGGGCGCCGGGGTGACTACTTCACGAGCGTGAGCGTGGGGCCGATTTTCGGGCGGATGCTCGCGGGGCAGTTTGCGGAGATTTGGGAAAAGCTCGGCCAGCCCGGCGATTTCACGATCGTCGAGCAAGGCGCGCACGACGGGCAACTCGCGGCGGATGTGCTCGGAGCGTTGCGCGAGCGGGAGCCGGAGCTTTCGGAGACGTTGCGCTACCGGATCGTCGAGCCGTTCCCGGTTTTGGCGGAGCGGCAGCAGGAGAAGCTCGAGACTGTTGCGGAGCGTGTGGAATGGGTCGCAGCGCTGGAGGAGATGCAGCCTTTCAGCGGCGTGCATTTCTCAAATGAACTGCTCGACTCGATGCCCGTTCACCTTTTGGCCGGCGAGAATGGAACCTGGCGAGAACGCTTCGTTGAAGTCGCGGCTGGCGAATTTGCGTTCGTCGATCGGCCGGTCTCCGCCCCGGGCCTGCTCCAAAAACTTCCTGAAGCACCGAACGAACGCTACGAAACTGAAGTGAACCTCGCGGTCCTCACCTGGATCGACGCGCTCGCGCCAAAGCTGCGCCGCGGTGTGATCCTGATCGCCGACTACGGGTTTGTGCGGGAGGAATTTTACGCTCTACATCGGAAACGCGGGACATTGCAAAGCTATGCGGCGCACCGCGTGCTCGCTTCGCCGCTCGTACAAGTGGGCGCGAGCGACCGGAGCGCGCACGTCGAATGGACCAGCCTCGCGGAACGCGCCGAGGAACGCGGCCTCACCATTGCCGGCTTCGCCGATCAGCACCATTTCCTCACCGGGTTGCTCGCGAAAAATCCGACGCTCGCGGGAACGAACGGCCGTGCCTTGCAGACCCTGCTTCATCCGGAATTCCTCGGCACGCGCTTCCAATTCCTCGGACTGACGAAGGAATTTTCCGGCGCGTTAGGCGGTTTTAGGTTCGCGCTTTCCCGCCCGTAGTCATCCCGAGCGAAGCGCAGCGGAGTCGAGGGATCCGGTGGAGCAATCGAGAAGCCCCGCCGCAAAAAGCTTTTCTGCGGGGCTGCAGGGAAACCCGGCGGGATCCTTCGACTACGCTGCGCTTCGCTCAGGATGACGCGAGGAAAAGCGCCGCATCAAAGCAGCGGGGAACCTTCGCTCTCGACGTGTTTTACTTTCCCGCCCGCCTGCTCGATCAGGCCGAGGAGATCGTCCTTGTGCGTCCGCGTCGGATCGTAACTGAGCGATATTTTTTCCGGACCTACGTCGCAGGACGCGAAAGTTTTTCCGTCGAGCAGCGCGAGCGCGTCGCGGAGGTTTTTCTCCTGCTCTGGATCGAGCGGCGCGGCGAGCTCGATCTCCAGCTCGACAAATTCCTCCGCGCCGGAGGCAGGTGTGGAATCGTCGTTAGGCATCGTTGCGGACCTCTACCGATTCCCAATATGGAGCGCATGCTTCTCCACCGCGAGCGCGGCTTCTTTCACCGCTTCGCTCAAGGTCGGGTGCGCGTGCACGGTCCGCCCGAGGTCTTCGCTGCTGCCCCCAAACTCCATCACCGCCACGATCTCGGCGATGAGCTCAGAGGCCGCATGGCAGAGAATTGAGGCACCTAAAATGCGATCGGTCTCCGCGTCAGCGACGAATTTCACCCAGCCTTCCGCGTCGTCGTTCGCGAGCGCGCGGCCATTCGCGCGGAAGGGGAATTTCCCGACGCGCACTTTCAGGCCCTTCTCCTTCGCGAAATCTTCCGTGATCCCGACGCCAGCCAGCTCCGGGTTCGTGTAGATGATCCCAGGAATCACGTCGTAGTTCACGTGCCCGGCTTTGCCCGCGATCAACTCCACGCAGGCGATCCCTTCTTCCTCAGCTTTGTGCGCGAGCATCGGGCCGGCGATGACGTCGCCGATCGCATAAATGCCGGGGACATTCGTGCGAAACATCGCGTCGACTTTGATCCGGCCGCGCTCGTCGATGGCGACGCCGATTTTGTCCGCGCCGACACCTTCGGCGAAAGCTCGCCGCCCGACGGAGACGAGCACTTTGTCGGCTTCAAAGGTGAGCTTCTCTTCGCCCTTGGTCGCCTCGGCGACGGCGCGGCCGCCTTTCGCAACCTTGACCGAGCCGACCTTAGTCTCGAGATGAAATTTCATCCCCTGCGCGGTGAGCGCGCGCTGGAGGAGGTTCGCCATTTCGAGATCGAAACCGACCGCGATCCGCGGCAAAAATTCGAGGACGGTGACCTCGGAACCGAGCCGGCTCCAGACCGAGCCGAGCTCGAGCCCGATCGCGCCGGCGCCGATGACGAGCAGTTTTTCCGGCGGTGTTTCGAAAGTAAGTGCCTCGGTGCTGCTGACGATGGTTTTGCCGTCGAATGGCATGCTCGGGAGATTGATCGGGACGCTCCCAGTGGCGATGACGATGTGATCGGCTGCGATCTCGCTCGCGTCGCCTTCGTTAGGCTGGACCCGCACTTTGCCCGGCTCGGTGATAATGCCGAGGCCACTAAACGTCGTGACTTTGTTGCCCTTCATGAGCGCGCGCACGCCGCCGGTGAGGGTCTTCACGACCTTGTCTTTGCGCGCGAGCATGGTCGGGAGATCGAGGCTGACACCGTCGAGTTTGATCCCATGTTTAGCCGCGTCCTTTTTCGCGAACATGAAATGGTCGCTCGAAGCGAGGAGGGCTTTGCTCGGGATGCAGCCGATGTTCAGGCAGGTGCCGCCGAGTGCGCTGTGTTTCTCGATGATCGCGGTCTTGAGTCCGAGCTGGGCCGAGCGAATCGCGGCGACGTAGCCGCCCGGCCCGGAGCCGATGATGATGACGTCGAATTTTTCCATGGAATGTGTTGGCGCGAGTGAAATGGGGGAGCGGATAATTTAGCGGCGGCGCACAGCGTTGTCATCCCGAGCGAGCGAACGCGGCCCGCTGTAGCCGTGGGCGTTGACCCCGGTCGCGGAAATTCGTGCCGCTCGCACGACCGGGGTCAGCGCCCCCTGCTACAACTCGAGCAACAGCCCGGTCGGGTTTTCGATTCCTTCCTTCACTTTGATGAGAAAGCTAACCGCTTCCTTCCCGTCGACCGCGCGGTGATCGTAGCTGAAGGCGAGATACATCACCGGCCGCATCACGACTTCGCCTTTGATCGCGATCGTGCACTGCTGAATCGTGTGCATCCCGAGGATGCCGCTCTGCGGCGGGTTCAGGATCGGCGTGCTCAGGAGCGAGCCGTAAACGCCGCCATTTGAGATCGTAAAAACGCCGCCCTGCAAATCTTCGATCTTGATTTTGCCCTCGCGCGCCTTGGTCGCGTAATCGGCGATGTCCCGCTCGAGGTCGGCGAAACTTTTTTGGTCGGCATCGCGGATCACGGGCACGACGAGCCCGCGCTCGGTGCCGACGGCGACGCCGATGTCGAAGTAATGGTTCTCAATAAAGTCGTCGCCTTCGATTCGGCTATTGATCGCGGGTACTTCTTTTAGTGCTTCAACCGTCGCCTTGATGAAGAAGGACATGAATCCGAGCTTCACCCCGTGATCGGCCTGGAACTTTTCCTGCGCCTTTTTCCGGAACGACATCACCTCGGTCATGTCGCACTCGTTGAAGGTAGTGAGGATGGCCGCCGTGTGCTGCGCCATGACGAGTTGGTGCGCGATTTTTCGGCGCAACGGCGAGAGCTTCTTCCGCGTGCTGCGGCCCTCGGCGGCAGGCGCGCTGTCTGGCGCGGCCGGCGACGGCGCGACGTTCGACGCGGCCA
>JBPCRH010000185.1:0-3101 GCA_050997075.1 Chthoniobacterales bacterium | reverse complement strand
GTTATAGACGGCCGAGCTTTCGATGCCGCCGCCCGTGGTCGAGGTAAAGGCAAAGTAGGAGCTGAAGGTGAGCTCTTCCGCGTTCCGATTGAGGTAATCGAAGGTGCTCGTGGTCGAGATGTAGTTGTAATGGTCGTAGCCAAAGGTGAGGACGGCCTTGTTCAAATCCCAGAGGACAGAGATGCCCGCGGTATTCTCAAAACGCCCGTAGTCGACGACATTGCTGAGCTGCAACTGCCCGACCGGGTCCTGCTGGAGGGAGAAGCGGTCGTGCAGATTGATCCGGAAATCCTGGATGAAGATATCGAAAGAGAGCTGCGAACCGGGCTGAAGGAGCACCCCGTTCGTATTCGCGTTCGGGTGATCGAGGTAAAAAGCGTATCCGAGCCCGATATCGAGCTTGAGCGTGTTCAACTGCGTGACCTGCCAGATCGCGTCGATGTTGAACTGCGGCCGGATGATGATGTCCTCCTGCTTGTTCGTCTCCGCGAGGTTAATGTTGTCGTTATACTCGATGCCGGTGGTGATGCTGAAGAGGAAGCGAACCGGACCCGCGAGGAGATTGTAAGGAATCTGGTCGGTCGATTGCCGGCGCGCAGACGCGGCCGCTTCGCCGGCCAGCGAGGGGCGGACGGCTTCCTGCGCGCGCCCGGCCGGAGCCAGCAAAAGGAGCGCGGCCAGTGCGGTCAGCGCAGGGCGGACAAAGGGATTAGGGGAGTGTGTGGGTTCCGTGCTCATAATGAGTCAACTGCGATCTAGGTTAGCAAATGCGGTACCAACGGCGGAGTGAAGAAAAGCACGTCGCGGCCGGAGGCCGTGAAGCACCTGTTTCTCCGCCGAAAGCGAAGCGTCCTGCAAGGCAGGGTGGATGAAGTCGATGGCCATGGCCGTTAGGGCGGTGTTTTAATGGGCAGCAGGCGGCACAGCAAGTAAAATCCGCCGGATTTCGCCGCAGTTCTCCGCGTCTGGAATTAAGGTTCTTTCCTATGTCGAATGGAGGGCAATTACCGGAGCGTTTCGTGGCGCCAGCCTACAAACTGGCGCGGATGGCGTCGAGCTGGCCCGCCGAGCCGAGTTTCTCGTTTTTGCGGGCGATGAAATTGGCGTATTCCTCGACGAAAATTTTCCCCGGCGGGCGGAAGTCGAATTGCTCGGGATGATCGCGGAAAAACTCCCGGTGAACGCGCGTCCAGACGAGGCGGCCATCGGTGTCGATGTTCACCTTGGTCACGCCCAGTTTCGCGGCGGGCAGGTATTCGTTTTCGTTCACCCCGCGAGCGGAAGGGTCGAGCTCGCCGCCGGCGGCGTTGATCCGTTCGACTTCCTCAACCGGCACGCTCGAGCTGCCATGCATCACGATCGGCGTGCCCGGGATGCGCTTCTGGATGTCCTCGATGACGTTGAAATGCAGGCCTTGTTTACCCTGGAACTTATACGCGCCGTGGCTCGTCCCGATCGCCGCCGCGAGCGAATCGCAGCCGGTTTGCCGGACAAACTCGACCGCTTCCGTGGGATTGGTGAGGGAGGCGTGGCCTTCGTCGACCTTGATGTCTTCCTCGACGCCGCCCAGTTGCCCGAGCTCGGCCTCGACGCTGATGCCTTTCGGATGCGCCCGCTCCACGACTCGTTTCGTAATCGCGATGTTCTCCTCAAAAGACTCGTGGCTGGCATCGATCATGACCGAACTGTAAAAGCCCGAGTCGATGCAATCGTAGCAGGTTTCCTCGTCGCCATGATCGAGATGGACCGCGAAGATCGCCTCGGGAAACATTTGTTCGGCGGTGCGAATGAGCGCTTCGAGCATGCGCTTGTCGGCATATTTCCGCGCCCCCTTCGAGAGCTGGATGATGAAGGGCGCCTTGCTCTGCACGCAGCCGCGGAAGAGCCCGAGGATCTGCTCCATGTTGTTGACGTTATAAGCGCCGACGGCGAATTTTCCGTAGGCCACTTTGTAAAGTTGCTTGGTAGTGACGATCATGGCGCGGCCATTCTCGACTGCGAAGGCTTTCGGGGTCAACCCCGGAGACGCGTCCCCGTTGGCCGGGTGTGCCCGCCTAACGATCTATCAGCCTGAGCAGAGGATCTTGATCCTGAAGAAAAGACCTGTCATCCCGGGCCCAGCGAAGGATCTTTTACTTCGCTCTTTGCGCTGGCGGCCAAAAAGAATCAGAGATCTTCGCTTCGCTCCGGATGACAAGGTGAGCGAGTAAACGCCGCGCCGGTTCGCTATTCGCCGTTGTTCGCGGTCGGGAGCATCACGTTCACCGAAGTCCCGCGCGGATTGGAGTCGATATCGACGCGCCCGTTGTGATCGAACACGGTCCGCTTCACGATCGGCAGGCCGAGGCCCATGCCGCGGGCTTTGGTCGTGCAAAAGGGTGAGAAAATTTTGTCGCGGAGATCCGCGGAAATGCCGCGGCCGTTGTCGTGCACCGTGACCACAACCCCGCAGGTGTGCTGGCCTTCGCGGACGGATTTGGCGGAAAGCGTAATCTGCGGTTTCGGCTGGCCGCTGATCGCCTCGGCGGCGTTTGCTACGAGATGGGTAAAAGCTTCCGCGAGCGCGGTCTCGTCGCCGACCACTCTGGGCAGATCGTCCGGCAGGGTGGTCTCAACGGTGAAACCGTTTTGGGTGAAGCGCGAACGCACAATATCGACCGCTTTCTCGAGCGACGACCGCAAATCGATCGAGCGAAAATTGAGTTCGGGCGGATGCGCGAAATTGTTGATCTGGGTAATGATGTGATCGAGGCGCTCGATTTCCTGGAGAACAATTTGGTTAAAGTCCCGCCGAAAATCCGGATCATCGAAACGTTCCGGCAGGAGCTGGGCAAAGGTCTTGATCGCGACCAGCGGATTGCGCACCTCGTGCGACATGCTCGCGGCGAGATCGGTCCAGAAAGCGGCCCGGTCGGTCAGCTCCTGTTTCTGGCGAAGCGATTCCTCAGGCGTTAAATCCTGGATGACCGCGACTGCGCCTAACGAGTCGTGCTCGTGGAGCAGCCGCCGCGTCTCGACGGAAATGGAGCGGCGCGTTTTCGGCGCGACCCAGCGTTCTGCCGGCCGCGGGCGATCGCTCGCGAGCGTTTCGCGCAAAGCGT
>JBPCRH010000048.1:0-10653 GCA_050997075.1 Chthoniobacterales bacterium | reverse complement strand
GCTGCGGGGGACGGTTGATCCCTTCGAAGGTCGTGCTGCTGGAGACACTCTTCCCCGGCCCGCGAGGCGTGGGCCCGACCCGGAGCAGGAGGGAGACAAACGCATCGAGCGTTCCTCAGGGCGGCGCGGACAAGGATCTCTCCGCGCCGCTTCTCGTTAGGCGCTGGCCGGGACGTAGGGCTGGTGGCGGATGTCTTCCGCCGCCGCCGCGTAGACCGCGTCTTCCGCGATGTTCGTGGCGTGATCGCCCACCCGCTCGAGGTGGCGCGCGATGAACATGAGGTTGAGATAACCGCGGAGCTGCTCCGGGTCCTGGGCCATCCGTTCGATCAATTGCCGGCCGGCGTTGCTGTTCAACTCGTCGAGCTTTTTGTCGCGCGCTTTCAGCCCGCGCCCAAGCTCGATATCCTCGCGCACGAAGGCGTCGACACTGTCCTTGAACATGGCCATGGCCTGCTCGCGCAGGGGATCGATCAGGCTCGCCTCGGGCAATGCCGGATGCCGGTTTAGCTTCCGCGCCTTCCGCGCGATGTTCACCGCCTGGTCGGCCATGCGTTCCAGATTCGAGCAAAGTTTCATCGCTGCGACGACCCGCCGGAGGTCGGACGCGACCGGCTGAAAACGCAGGAGCAAGTCGATGCCCTCTTTATCGACCTGCTTCTCGAGCTGATCGACTTCCTCGTCGTCGGCGATCGCGGTCGCGCAGAGATCGTCGTCGCGCTCCTGCAAACCGTTGAGCGAATTCTCCAGGCTGCGCGTCGTGAGGCTGGCCATCATGAGCACGTTATTGCGCAGCGTGGCGAGGGCTTCGTCAAAGGTTCCGAGGATGTGTTTCGACGAGATCATCAAGGATTATTATAGCGCCCTTGGGCGCGGTGGCGACGTTACGATTTCGTGACGGCCGCGCTCACCGGGATGTAAACGCGGACGGTCGTGCCCTGGCCCGGTTCGCTCTCAGCCTCGACCTGGCCGCCGTGCAGTTGCGCGATGTGTTTCACGATCGAAAGCCCGAGCCCAGTGCCGCCGCGCTCGCGCTGCCGCGATTTATCCGCGCGGTAAAAACGCTCGAAAATCCGCGGAAGATCGCGCGGCGCGATGCCGAGGCCGGCATCAGCGACGCTGAAACAAATCTGCTCCCCCGCGCGCGTCGCACGCACCTGAATGTGCCCCCCGGGCTCGGAATATTTCACGGCGTTCTCGAGCAGATTGTAAACGACTTCCTGAAGGCGGGCTTCGTCCACCTCGAGCGGCGGGAGGTCATCGGCGGCTTCCAGTTCGGCCGTGAGATTCTTGGCCGCAAACGGCTTCTCCCAATCGCGCATCATCCCGCGAAGAAAGGCGGCCGGCCGGATCGTGGTGAAGTCGAGCTGCGCGCCCGGACCTTCGAGGCGGGCGAGGCTGAGAACGTCGTCGACGAGCAGAGTAAGCCGGTTCGAATGCCGCTCCATCACTTCGAAAATGCGGAGAAGTTCCGATGGCGGTTGCCTCGGATTTTCGAGCAGAGTCTCGAGATAGCCGCGCAGAATCGAGAGCGGTGTGCGCAACTCGTGCGAGACGTTGGCGACGAAATCTCGCCGCATCGCTTCCGTCTGGCGGACTCCGCTGAGGTCGCGGAACAGGACCACGGCACCGTTGATTTTTTGGGCGCCGTCCTTGATCGGCTCGACGATCAGCTCGACCTGGCGGTCGTTTCCGCCCGGCAAGGTGAGGAGACTGCGCCGGGGTTCTCCCGCGCTCAGGACTTCGCCTAACGAACGCTCGACCGCCGCGTCGCGCACGAGTCCGAGGAGGCTGTCGTCGTCCTCCAGGCGCGTCACTCCAAACATCTCGCGAAACGCCTTGTTCGTTAGGCGGAGGCGGCGTTCGCCATCGACCACGACCACGCCATCGGCCATCGCGCCGGTGATCGCCTGCACCCCAAACTCGCGCTCCTCGACCTGTGCGCGCAGTTCTTGTTGCCGGAGCATGATCTCCTCGAGCGCCAGTCCGATGCGGCGCATCCGGCCGCGCTCGCCGATCAGGAAAGTGGCGGGCGTCTCGTTTTCCTGGAGGGACCGGACGAGTTGATCGAGGTGCCGCGTCGGCCCGATCCACTCGTGCCAGGCGCGCCAGGATCCGTAGAGGAGCAGCGCCATCGCGAGCGCAAAAGCGGCCCAGCCCATGCGCGCGCGTTATTCGCGAAGCCGATAGCCGAAGCCGCGCACCGTCTCGACCGCGCTCGCGGCTTTCCCGAGTTTCTCGCGCAACCGTCGCACGTGCGTATCGACGGTGCGCGTGTCGATCGCGCTTTCGTAGCCCCAGACTTCGTTGAGCAGCCGATCCCGCGCCTGCACCCGGCCGGGGCGCTGCATGAGCATGCTCAGGAGTTTGAATTCAACCGCGGTGAGGTTGATCCGTTTGCCTCCGACGAAGACCTGGTGCCGCGCGGAATCGATCGTGATCGCACCGCGGGTGAGATTCTCGGCGTCGTTCGGTTCGCCCCGGCGCAGGATCGCCTGGATGCGAAGGATCACTTCGCGCGGGCTGAACGGTTTCGTGACGTAATCGTCCGCCCCAAACTCGAGCCCGACGATGCGATCGATCTCTTCCGATTTCGCCGTGAGCATGATGATCGGAATGTGGCGCGTGGCCGATTCCGTTTTTAAAATCTTGCAGACTTCGAGGCCGGACATGCGCGGCAGCATGAGATCGAGAACGATGAGTGCAGGCAGCTCCGCGCGCGCTTTTTTTAGTCCCTCAGCGCCATCGTGCGCGACCGAGAGGAGGTAGCCCTCGGCCTTGCGCAGATGCAAGGTAAGCAGCTCGACGACGTCGACCTCATCTTCCACCACGAGGATTTTTTTGTTCGGCGAACGGTTCATCGGCGCAAATCGGGGCAGGGTCGCGGCAGTATGCGCGGCCGAACCGGGCGTGGCAATTTCTTCGCGCTAATCGCGCGCCAGCCGGATATTGCTGTAGCGCGCTGCGCCGGTGATCTCTTCGCCCAGCCAGGCTGGCGGACGAAAACCGCGGCAGCTCGCGAGGTTGGGAAATTCCACCTCCGCCACGACCAGGCCCTCGTTCGAGCCGAGGTAAACGTCGATCTCGATCGTCCATTTCTTCCAAGGCACGCGATAGCGGATCTTCGTGAGGCGCGCGCCCGCGGTCGCTGGCCAGAGGACGTCGAATTGCGCGCGGGTCAACCGGATTTCGCGCTCTTCGCGCACTTCCTTACCGTGCTTTTTATAGGTCAGCGAAAAAAACCGGACGGCCCGCCGCAGGCGCACCTGGGTGCCCCGGTTCGCGGCGAGATAACCCTGCTCGATCACGCTGTTCGGGAACTTTTCCAGAGCCCGCGGCATTTTTCGGATAAGAAACTTACGTTCGATCTCGAGGTGGGGAGTTTTCACAAAAAAAATACCAGGGAGGGGACTCGAACCCCTAAGGATTGCTCCACCAGATCCTAAGTCTGGCGCGTCTGCCAATTTCGCCACCCTGGCGTCGCTCGAGTGTAACTTCCCCGCCCGCTCTCGCAATCAGATTAGCGGGCGAGCGCGGTGAGCCAGGCGCTCGTCGTCGCCACGGTTTCGGGCGTCAGATTGTGGCCCGCGTCTTCCACCTCCGTCTGTACTTCAGCGCCGGCCCGCCTGAGGAGGGCGGCGAGACGTTGCGCATTCTCCAGCGGGATAATCGGATCGTGTTCCCCCGACGAGATCAGCACCGGCGCGCCGCCGAGATCGGGTAGCTGCTCCGGAACGAACGGCACCATCGCGCGGAGCAGTGCCGCGCCGTGGAAAGTGCCGGGGCGCAGGAGGAGGATGGCGCTCGCGATGTTGGCGCCGTTGGAGTAGCCGACCGCGATCAGTTTCGACTGGTCGAATTGATAAAGGCTCGCCGCATCATCGATGAAATCGGCCAGCTCATCCGCGCGGCGTTTTACATCCTCTTCGTCGAAAACACCTTCCGCGAGGCGCCGGAAAAA
This sequence comes from Chthoniobacterales bacterium, assembly GCA_050997075.1. Lineage (GTDB taxonomy): Bacteria > Verrucomicrobiota > Verrucomicrobiia > Chthoniobacterales > UBA10450 > Palsa-1392. The sequence goes on along the minus strand of JBPCRH010000048.1, from coordinate 6,692 downwards.
CCGCGGCATCCCATTCTCCAAAACCTGACCGCGCGGACTCAACAGCGCCGCGTCCGGATCGACCGTCTGCCCGAGCGAAAGCAGATCGGTTTCGTCGCTACCGGTGCCGTGGAGCAGGAGCAAGGTTCGCCCAGACCGGCCCGCAACAAACCGGTGGTGAAACTGCGGCACGGACATCGCGCAGTTTTCCGGTTGCGCCGCGAAACGCAAATCGTTCCGCCGCGGCGACGTGCCCCTGGGGCAATTCCGCGATAGTCTGACCGCGTGAAGCTCCATTCCGAAAAATTTCGCGTGCCCACCGGCAGTAAATGGCACCTGCGCGACCTCCCGACTGTAGCGAAGCCGTTCTACAAATCAAAAGCCGACTATCACCAACTCCTCCGGGAATGGACCAAAGAGCTGGCCGATCTCCAATCGCTCCTCTACGCGCACAATCGCTACGCGCTGCTCGTCATCTTCCAGGCGATGGATGCGGCCGGGAAGGATAGCTCCATCAAGCACGTCATGTCCGGCGTGAATCCCGAAGGCTGCCAGGTTTACGGCTTCAAAAGACCGAGCGCGCAGGAGCTCGAGCACGACTTCCTCTGGCGGACGACCTGTTGCCTGCCGGAGCGCGGAAAGATCGGAATCTTCAATCGCTCCTATTACGAGGAAGTCCTGATCGTGCGGGTGCATCCGCAGATCCTGCGGAACCAGAATCTGCCCGCAGAGCTACTTAACGAAGAGTCACTCTGGCAGGGCCGCTTCCAGTCGATCAACGATCTTGAGAGTCATCTTTATCGCAATGGCACGCGCATCCTGAAGTTCTTCCTTCACATCTCGAAGGAAGAACAACGCAAGCGTTTCCTTGCCCGGCTGGATGACCCGGATAAGAACTGGAAATTCGAGACCGGCGACATCGACGAGCGACATTTCTGGGATGCCTACGCCGCCGCCTACGAGGAATGTCTGCGCGCGACGAACACGAAGGAAGCGCCTTGGTATGTCATCCCGGCTGATGACAAGAAGAACGCCCGGCTCATTATTTCCCAGGCGATGATTGATGCCCTAAAAGAGTTACCCATGAGTTACCAGCAGCCTGAGGAAGCGCATCGGGGAGAGTTGGAATCGATCGCGAAGCTTCTCATGAGTGAGCAGGACTGACTTGGTTCACTTGTGACTCCTTCCCGCCTTCGTTTTCAGCTCGAAACTCAGGCGCCTGACTCGCAAGCGCGGGCCGCGACTTTCCAGACGCTGCACGGCCCGGTGCAGACGCCGCTCTTCATGCCCGTCGGCACCCAGGCAACGGTCAAGGCCCAACTCACGCGCACGCTCGAGGAGGCGGGCACACAGGTGCTTCTTGCTAATACCTATCACCTTCTTCTTCGGCCGGGCCCCGATGTCTTTCGACACACGGGCGGAATCCATGGCTTCATGAGCTGGGATCGAGCGGTTCTGACGGACTCAGGCGGCTACCAGATTTTCTCGCTCCCGCACGCGCGCTCTATCAGTGAGGAGGGAGCGGTCTTCCAGAGTTACCTCGATGGTCGAACCATCCTGCTCAGTCCTGAGCTAAGTATCGAAACCCAGCGTGCCATCGGCAGCGACATCATGATGGCGCTCGACCAATGCGTCGCCTCGACCGCAGATAAAACGACCGTGCGCGCCGCCGTCGAGCTGACTGAGCGCTGGGCCGCGCGCAGCCTGGACGCGCGCGGTGATTCGCCGCAGGCGCTGTTTGGGATCGTGCAGGGCGCGCTTTTCCCGGAGTTGCGCCGGCAAAGTGTGGAGTCGTTAGGCGCGATGGACTTCGAGGGCTTCGCCATCGGTGGCCTGGCTGTCGGCGAGCGCAAACAAGAACGAGAAGATCTCTGCGAATTCACCGCACAACTGCTCCCCGCGGACAAGCCGCGCTATCTCATGGGCGTGGGGACGCCGCTTGATATCCTTGAGGGCGTGCATCGCGGCGTCGACATGTTTGACTGCATCATGCCGACGCAGCTGGCGCAGCGCGGTGCCGTTTTTACTTCTCGCGGCTTTCTCCAAATGCGCCGCGGGGTTTACAAATAGTCCCTTGAGCAGCTCGACCCGGAATGTAATTGCCCGACCTGCGCGCGCTACTCCCGCGCCTATCTCCATCACCTCACGAAGACGAGCGAGACGCTTGGCTGGCAACTGCTCGGAAAACATAACATCCACTTTTACCACCAGCTCATGCGCGAGATGCGCGCAAGCATCCTGGCGGGGCATTTCGGGGAGTTCTATCGTCAGAAACGCGCTATCCTCGCCGAGTCCGATCGGGAATATCCGATGTCCCACCCGAAACCGGGCAAGGTGAGATCGCGATCGCTAGGTAACTACGAAGTCCATATTGCGCACGAAGGTTTCGCGAGTATCCGGCAGACAACTTCCGGCGAGATCATGCATATGCGCACTCCACCGATGGAAGAGGCGCGCAGTCTCTATGTTGAGCAGGCGCAGCTAGAGGCGCGATTGCAGGAGGCGAGCACTGAAGCACTCGTCATCTGGGATGTAGGCCTGGGCGCAGCGGCAAATGCGATGGCAGCGATCGAGTGTTATGAGGCGATAGGTCTTATGGGTCCCATACGACCTATGCGACTTATTAGCTTTGAGAACGATCTCGATTCTTTGCGCCTGGCCCTGCGCCACAACGATGGGTTCCCCTATCTCCGCCACGGCGGTCCGGTAGGAATCCTGAAGCATGGCTCGTGGCAATCGAAACAGCATCTCGGATTGAGTTGGTCGCTCGTCGCCGGTGACTTCCTTGAGACCGTGAGTAACGCGCCGGCTCTGCCGGACCTTATTTTCTACGATATGTTCTCCAGCAAGACGCACGGCGAACAGTGGACGATCGACCTGTTTCGCCGGCTCTTCACCGCCTGTGCCGGACGCGCGGTCGAGCTCTTTACTTATAGTTACTCGACCGCGGCCCGGGGCGCGCTGCTCGCCGCCGGCTTCTTCGTTGCGAAAGGTCGCCCGGCCGGCGTCAAGGAAGAAACGACCATCGCTTTCACGCCCGCAGCGCTGGCGGACGCGAACGCGCGAGGCTATACCCTGCTCGCTGCGGAATGGATCGATCGTTGGGATCGCTCGCAGGCCAAGTTCCCCGCCGAACTCGCGCCGGAAGAGCAGCCGGCGTTCGCCGAGCTGATCCGCGCGCACGCCCAGTTTCGTTAGGCGAGGACAGTCATGCCTAGGGCGCGGCGCAAATTCCCGGCCGCAATCCGCTGTGCAAGGGTGCAAACTTCGGCCAACTTCCCCGATGACTCTCCCCGCCGATGCCATCCGGATCGAGGAACTGGAAATCTTCGCCAAGGTCGGCGTGCCAGCAGAGGAGCGCGCCAAACCGCAGCGGCTCGTCCTTTCGATCACCCTCGTGCCTCGCGTTTCGTTTACGGAGTTGAAGGACGACCTCACGCGGACGGTCGATTACGCGGCGGTCTGCGCCAGCCTGGCGGAATTTGCGGGCGGTCGCGTGGATCGCCTGATCGAAACCCTCGCCGAGGCCATGGCGAGACACTTGCTCGAGCGCTTCGAGCTGACCCGGGTCGAGCTCGAGCTGCGGAAGTTCGTTCTCCCGGAGACTAAATTTGTCGCGGTGCGCCTGATCCGCGAAGCGGCGCCCGGGGGTTAACGACTCAAGGGAGAGCTCGCTCGAACGTGGCTGTAGACGCTTCGCTCTGCGAAGCGCGGGGGGACGCTTCGGTAGCTCCTGCAAGGTTCGCCGAAAACACCGCGTCTCCCGGAGGGAAGCGTCGACAGAGCCTCCGCCTAACGACGCCAACCTTTTAAAGGAGGGCGCTCTTTTGCTTTTCGCGGCGTCGTCCCTAACTTCCCCCGGTGCAAAAAAGCAACCTCTTGCGCGATCGCGCCGGCTGGGAAACGGTGGGCAGTGAACTCCATTTCGAGAGCCCGCATCTCGCCGTGGCGACGGATGAAGTGCGCACCCCGAGCCGCCCGGAGCCGCGCAAGTGGTCGGTCGTGCATCGCAAGCCCGCGGTCGTGGTCGCGCCGGTGACGGTCGAGGGAAAGTTCGTGCTCATCAACGAAGAGCGCATTCCAATCCGGGCGGCGATCTGGTCGTTTCCGGCCGGGCAAATCGACGACAACCTCGAGCCGGAGGCCGCGGCCGTGCGGGAAGTGGCGCTGCGCGAGCTGGGGGAAGAAACCGGCTACGAGCTCGCGCCGGGGGCGGAGCTGGTTTCATTAGGCCACTTTTTTTCCTCGCCCGGATTCACGGACGAGCTTTGCTATTTTTTCCTTGCCCAACCGGTCCGGCGGAACGCGCGCGGCGCAGCCCCGGAGGAAGCGGAGGGAATTCTCGATTGCCGGGAATTTAGCGGCGATGTCCTGCGGCAGATGATTGCCGGCGGCGAGATCCGCGACTCGAACACGCTCAGTATTTGGGCGCGGATGGTCGCGCGCGGCGATATCTTTCCCTGAACGAAATGAAGCTGAAAAATCTCTTCGCTTTCCGCGATCCACCCGAAAGCGAGACCTCGAAACCGTTCCTCGAGCATCTCGAGGATTTGCGTTGGACGATTGTGAAAATGGCGATCGTGCTCGTGCTCGCGATGGCACTCTGTTTCGCCTTCCGGCAGCGGCTCGTCGTGGTCATGCAACAACCGCTTTACGCGGTCGGCGCGCAGGCGGGCACGCTCCGCGCGCTTGGCATTACCGACTCGATCACGATCTCGTTCCACCTCGCCTTTTATGCCGGGATCGTGCTCTCGTTTCCGCTCCTGCTTTATTTTATCGCGCAGTTCGTCCTCCCGGCGCTGACCGCGGTAGAGAAGCGTTTTCTCTTCCCGGCGATCGGGGTCAGTTTCGGGCTTTTTCTGATCGGCGTGGGCAGTTGCTACTTCTGGCTGCTCCCGAAAACGATCCTCTTTTTCTTCCACGACACGCAGTCGTTAGGCTGGACGCCGACCTGGACGGTGCAGGAATATTATTCATTTGTAACCCGCTTCGTGCTCGGCTTTGGGTTCGCCTTTGAGCTACCGGTGGTGGTCCTGGCGCTGGTCCGTTTCGGGCTCGTCACCCACGCGTTCATGGCGCGCACCCGGCCTTACGCGATCGTTCTCATCTTCGTTCTCGCCACGATTATCACCCCGACGCCGGATGTGCTCACGCTCATCGCCATGAGTCTGCCGATGTGCCTGCTCTACGAGAGCTGCATCTGGATCGCGTGGTTCATGCAGCGCAAAGCCGAGCGCGCCGAGTCCGCCTAACGAGTGGAAAATCCCGCGGCTTACGACTGGCTTTTCCGCGTTTTCGCGTTTGTCCTGGGCGCGGCGATCGGTTCGTTTTTAAACGTCTGCATCTATCGGCTCCCGCTCGATCTGTCGGTCAATGAACCGAAGCGCTCCTTCTGTCCCTCCTGCAAAAATCAAATCCCCTGGACGCAGAATTTGCCGCTCCTGAGCTGGCTCTGGCTGCGGGGGAAGTGCGCGCAATGCGGGAGCAGAATCGCCTTTCGCTACTTCGCGGTCGAGCTCCTCACGGCGCTGCTTTTTCTCGCCGTCTGGCTGGCGTTTCCGTGGCCGATTGCGCTCGTTTATTTCGTCTTCGTTTGCCTGCTCATCGTCGCGACGTTCATTGACTTCGCGCATTTCATCATCCCCGATGAAGTCACGATCGGGGGGACGGTCGCGGGCGTGCTCGCGAGTGTGGCGGTGCCAGCTTTGATGGCACAAAACTCGCGACTGCTTGCCTTCGCCTGGTCGTTAGGCGCGGCGGCGCTGGGTTATGTTTTGCTCTGGCTCGTGCTCGAGGGCGGGAAGAAGGTTTTCGGCAAAAAACGCATTCGGCTTGAAGCCCCCACGCCCTTTAGTTGGGTGCGCGCGAACGACGACGCGGAGTTCATCGTCGGCGACGAAAAGGGCGTCTGGAGCGATCACTTCGCGCGCGAGAACGATCGCATGCTCCTCCATTGCAATGAGGCTGAGGTCGACGGCCGCCGCTATGAAAACGCGACCCTCGAACTCCACTACGATCGCCTCACGATCGCGGACGAAAAGTTCCCGCTCGATCAGGTCGATCGCATCGCGGGGATCGTGCGCGAGCTGCAAATTCCGCGCGAAGCGATGGGGCGCGGTGACCTGAAATTTCTCGCCGCGATCGGCGCATTCCTCGGCTGGCGCGCCGTGCTTTTCAGCGTCTTCGCGGGCTCGCTCGTCGGCTCGCTCGTGGGACTGGCGACGATGGCGCTGGGACAGCGCGGATGGTCGGCGAAAATTCCTTTCGGGCCTTACCTCGCGCTCGGGGCGCTCGGCTGGATGTTTTGCGGCCCGTGGCTCGTTGCCTGGTATGCTGGCCTGCTTTACCCGTAGTCTCGTAGCGGGGATAAGCGCGTCTGCGACTTTAGACAGGATTAACAGGATTATGCAGGATTTAGGGAAGCTTTCTGCAGTAATCTTTTCTCCTCCAAATCCTGTTCATCCTGTTCATCCTGTTGATCCTGTTAATCCTGTTAATCCTGTCTGCTGCCTCCCTCCCATCCTTCGGCGAGAACCCGAAAGCTGCACCGAGACGCTACGGATCCCTCGGCTGCGCTCGGGATGACTAGGGAACGAGAAACACTTTCCCGCTGTAGGGATCCTTCACCTTGCTCCCGGGCGCGAACCCGGTGACGTCGACGTAGCCGCCGTTCTTGTCGTAGGGGCTGAAGACGTAACCGGCTTTGCCAGGGA
>JBPCRH010000394.1:0-5516 GCA_050997075.1 Chthoniobacterales bacterium | reverse complement strand
GTAATCAGCTCCTTCAGGCGCGGGAAGGCTTTCATCGGCTCGATCGTGACCGGGCGCTCGAGCGGGAGATCGTTCAGCCGCGTCATGCACATCAGCTTGGGCATCCCGTTTACTTCCGCCGAGCAGGAGCCGCACTTGCCGGCTTTGCAATTCCAGCGGCAGGCGAGGTCGTTTGCCTGCGTCGCCTGGATGTCGTGGACCGCGTCGAGCACGACCATGCCTTCTGAAACCTCCGTCGAATAATCGCGAAACTCACCGCCGCTCGCGTCGCCGCGCCAGATTCGGAAGGTGGCGTTCATCGTGAATCGTTAAATCGAGAATCGTGAATCGGGTCGAACTCGGCGTCTGCAGCGTACTGAGGGGGATCTTCTCGCACCGACGACTCCTTCGCCTTTATCTGTCCGCGCAGGTATCGAATGTAGCCATCGATCAGTTGCCGTATTCGCCAGCCAAACTTTTTCAATGACGCGACCTTTTCTGGCGCTAAATATTGCTCATCCGCACAGACGTTTAGATCGTCGATTAGCTCTTCCAGTGAGCCGCGCGCCTGAAGTGTAAACTTAATTTGGTCAAGAAAGTGAAATCTCCCGTGGCCTTCCGCGATATTATTCGTTAGGGACACGGCGGCCCGTCGAATTTGGCTGGCTAACCCAAACTTTTCGATTTCCGGCAATCCCCGGGCGACGGAGTACATTTCCTTTCGAAATTCCCGCGCCTGCTGGTAGACCTCGAGATCCTCAAAGGTGGCCCCCGATTCACGATTCACGAATCTCGATTCACGATCCTCCCTCATCCCATCGCCTCGATTACGCGCTGCAAATCCTCCCGTATCGGAGCAATCGCGTCGCGTCGAATCTGCATCGCACCGGCCTCGCCTTTCCAGACGATCGTGTTCACTTTCGCAAACTCCGCGCTTTTCTCCGGGAAATCTTCCCGAAACTGGGCGCCGCGGCTTTCTTTGCGCTCAAGGGCCGCGCGCGTAACGGCTTCGGAAACAGTGAGCAAATTCGGCAGATCGAGCGCGGTGTGCCAGCCAGGATTGAACTCGCGGTTGCCATCGACGCCGATTTTGGCGGCGCGCTCCCAGAGCGCTTTGAGGCTCACGAGCGCCTCCTGCATCTCATCCTCGCGCCTAACGATGCCAACCTTGTCCTGCATCAGTTCCTGTAAATCCTTTTGCACCTGGTAGGCGCCGTCGGCCTGGGTGAAGCCGCGCTCGAACGGCCCGCGCGCGCGCCTGGCGGTACCGTCGACGTCGCCCGAGTCTATTTCGCCTAACGAGTTTTCCTGGGCGAATTTCGCCGCGTGTTCCCCGGCGCGCTTGCCGAAAACGAGCAGATCGGAAAGCGAGTTGCCGCCGAGGCGATTGGCGCCATTGATTCCGGCCGCACATTCTCCCGCCGCGAACAATCCCGGCACACCCGACATCTGAGTGTCGGAATCGACCCGGATCCCGCCCATCACGTAATGCGTCGTCGGCCCGACCTCCATCGGCTCTTTCGTGATGTCGATATCGGCCAGTTGTTTGAACTGGTGATACATGCTCGGGAGTTTCTTTTTGATGTATTCCTCGCCGTTCGAAAGCTTGCTCTTAATCCACGCGATATCGAGAAAGACGCCGCCATGCGGACTCCCGCGCCCGGCCTTGATTTCCCTAACGATGCAGCGCGCGACGTGATCGCGCGTCAGCAACTCGGGCGGGCGGCGCGCGTTTTTGTCGCCCTGGCAATAGCGCCAGCCTTCCTCTTCGCTGTCGGCCGTCTGCGCTTTATAGTTCTCCGGGATGTCGTCAAACATGAAGCGGCGCCCTTCCTTATTCGTTAGGATGCCGCCCTCGCCGCGCACGCCCTCGGTCACGAGAATACCGCGCACGCTCGGCGGCCAAACCATCCCGGTGGGATGGAACTGGATGAACTCCATGTCGATCAGCTCCGCGCCGGCGTTGTAACCTAACGAGTGGCCGTCGCCGGTGTATTCCCAGCTGTTGCTCGTGATCTTGAAAGCGCGCCCGATCCCGCCGGTCGCGAGCACGATCGCCTTGGCCCGGAAGACTTTGAAGCGGCCGCGCTCGCGATCGTAGCCGAACGCACCTACCACGCGTCCATCGCGCTTGAGCAAAGTCAGGATGGTATGCTCCATGTGGACATCGATCCCCTGATGGATGCCGTGATCCTGCAGGGTGCGGATCATTTCGAGTCCGGTGCGATCGCCGACGTGCGCGAGCCGCGGATATTTGTGACCGCCGAAATTCCGCTGCAAAATCCGGCCGTCTTTGGTGCGATCGAAAACCGCGCCCCAGGCCTCCAGTTCGCGCACGCGATCCGGCGCCTCTTTCGCGTGCAGCTCGGCCATCCGCCAGTTATTGACGTATTGCCCGCCGCGCATGGTGTCGGAGAAGTGGACCTGCCAGTTATCGCGATCGTCGACATTGGCGAGGGCGGCCGCGATCCCGCCTTCGGCCATCACGGTATGGGCTTTGCCTAACAATGATTTGCAGACCATCCCGACCTTTACGCCCGCGGCCGAAGCCTCGATCGCCGCGCGCAACCCCGCGCCCCCCGCGCCGATAATCAGAACGTCGTGGGTGAAAGTTTCGAAGTCAGGCATGCGGCGCGGCTCTAGAAAAATCGGAAATCGTGCCAAATGCCTAACGAACAAAGGCGCACGTAGATATCGGAGAAGGCGACCCAGGAGAGGCTCATCCAGGCCCAGAGCATGTGGCGGCGGTTCAAGCAGCCGACGCAGGCATAGGCGCGATAAGAGGTGGGAGGTTTCGAAAACTGGTCGAGGAATCCGCCGACGAGGTGACGTAGGGAATGGCAACCAAAAGTGTAACCACCGAGAAGCACGACATTCACGGTGAGCACGAGCGTGCCCATGCCCAGGCCAAACTTCGTCGTGCCGGCGGCGGGATCGGCAAACCAGAGCGCCTTCCAGACATCGTGCGCGAGCACGAGGATGAAGAGGAGCGCGAGGTAAAGAAAGTAGCGGTGTACGTTCTGCATGATGAGCGGGAAGGAACGCTCGCCGAGATAAGTGCTGCGCGGTTCACCGACGGTGCAGGCGGGCGGGTCGGCCCAGAAAGCTTTGTAGTAAGCGCCGCGATAATAATAGCAGGTGAGGCGAAAGCCACCGGGTGCCCAAAGGACAAGAAGCGCAGGTGAAAAAAGCAGCCAAGCAGGCCACCAGGCTGGCTTTGGCCCGAACCAGCTATGGGGCGAGGGCCCGAAAATTTCCGGCGAATAAAACGGTGAGAGATAGGGACCGAAATAATAATTCTGACCCTGGAAGGCGGCCCAGGTCGAATAAACGACGAAAGCGCCGAGCCCGAGAAAGACGAAGAGCGGCTGCGCCCACCAGACATCGGCGCGCATCGTTTGTCCAAAGGCGCGGCGTGGAAGGGTGGTGGTGGCGGATGTCATGCAAATCGGAGATTCAGTTAATGACGGCGACTCGCCGTGGCAAGAAAATCCTACTGGCCGTTTTTTGTCGGGGCGTTTTGCGGCGCAAGCGTAGCCAGGATCTGGTCGAAGCGCGGATCGCCTCGGAGCGCGTCCCAAGCAGGGTGCAGGCGCAGGTCGCCGTAGGTGATTTGGCCGGGGCGCTGAGTCACGCGAGACAACTGCTCCAAGGCCAGATCTTTCTCGTCCGTCCAGGTATAAATAAGGGCGAGGTATTCGGCGATCACCTGGCCGTTTATCGCGTCCTGGCTGATCGGGAGCCTCTCGGCCGCGCGACGTCCCTCGCGCAGAGCGTCTTCCTTGCGACCGAGGCCGGCGTCGATTGATCCGAGCACACAAAGAGCTTCAGCGTAGTTGGGTTGAACCTCGACGACCTTTTGCGCTTCCGCGCGCGCCTCGGTAAAGGCTTTTTTTGCGCCCGCCAGATCGCCTCTCGCTCGAGCTGCTTCGCCTTCACACCACGTCACGGGAAAAGCGAGTCCTTCGTTCCGGCAGCCGCCCGGCGCCATGGCGGCAAGGGCGCGTTGTGCGGCGTCTGCGTCTCGCTCGCAGAGAGCAACATAAAGCCAGGTCTGCGCGATCTCGCTCGCGGTGGCGGGGTTCTCGCCCAGGATGGTGGCGATCATCGCATGAGCGGGGCGCGGATCGGCGTGCCACTGCAGAGCGACGAGGGCCCGAGCCAGGCGTGTCCCGATATCGTCCGGCGCGAGGGTGAGCGCGCGGTCGAGGACGGCGGCCATATCGGCAAAACGGCGCAGGCTTTCGTAAGTCAGGGAGATCTGTTGGAGAAGGAAGAGATTGCGCGGATCGAGTTCGAGTGCCTGCTCCATTTGTTTGATCGACTCCTCCATTCGCCCTTGCCGCCGATCGATAACGCCGGCCACTTCATAAATGAGAGGTTCGTTAGGCAAAGCCGCCCCGGCGATCTTCAGCTCGATGCGCGCCCGATCGTAATCGAGCAGGCCGCTGTATAAGTGGTAGGCAAGGGCGAGGTGCGCCTCGCCCGAATCCGGGTCGAGACGGAGGGCGGTTTCGGCGGCCTTCCGACCCTGCTCGAGTCGCTCGGGGCTGTGATCGAGCCCGAGGAGGTAAATCTGATCGTGCATCCGGGCGAGCTGGCAGTAGGCGAGGAGAAAATCGGGGTCGCGCTCGACCGCCTGTTCCAGGAGCGTGACCGCCTCGAAAAGCTTCTCTTTGCCGCGGGCATTGTAAGTGATGGAAGCGCCGATGGCTCTGGCCTGCAGGTAGAGATCGTAGGCCGCGAGATCGCCTGTCGGGGGCTGCTCCATGGCGGCTTTTTCCTCCGGCAAGAGACGGGCCTTTAGCTGGACGACAATTTCCTCCGCGAGGTCGCTTTGCAGGGCAAAGACATCGTGCAATTTGCGGTCGTAACGTTGGGCCCAGACATTTTTGTCGGCCCGCGCGTCGATTAATTGCGCGCTCACCCGCACCCGATCGCCCTCCCGCTGCACGCTGCCTTGGACGACAAAGGCCACGCCCAATTCCTGGCCGATCTCGCGCAGGTTGCGCATCGCGGCCAGCTTACGGTATTGCATTACGGACGTGCGGCTGATCACTTTCAGATCCGACACCTTGGCCAGGTCGTTCAAGATTTCGTCCTGCACGCCGTCGGCGAAAAAGGCGTTTTTTTCGTCGTCACTGCGATTCTCGAAGGGAAGCACGGCGATGCTTTTCGCCGAGACGGGGGCGAGCGCGGGCGCAGGCTCAGTCGCCCCTCGCGTGCTGGCGACGGATTGGGCCAGGGGAACGGAGCGGGGGAAGAGGTAGAGACCGAGGCCGAGGCAGACGAGGGTGACAATTCCGGCCACCGCAAGACGCCCGCGGCGGCTTTCCAGGAAAAGCCGGCCGAACCCGCTCTGTCTAGTTTCATGTCGCCGGAACTTCGAGGGTGGCTCCGGGTTCCCAAACTCTTCCGTGTAAAAGTTGACCACTCCCAGTTTGGCGCCGTGCTTGCCTTCGCACTCGCCGAGATCGTGGAGGTAAGGTCGCCAACGTTCGTATTCCGCCAGATCCTCCGCCGCGCGTCTCGAGACC
>JBPCRH010000373.1:0-7793 GCA_050997075.1 Chthoniobacterales bacterium | reverse complement strand
TTAATGTCACCTTCGGGAACACCGCCGAACTCATCCTCGCGCTTTTCGTGCTCAGCACCGGCAACACCAGCGTCGTCAAAGGCCAGATCACCGGCTCGATCATCGGCAATAGCCTGCTCGGACTCGGTCTCGCCATTCTCGCGGGGAGCTGGGGCCGCGACCGGCAGACTTTTAAACGCGAGCGCGGCGGGCTTCTCTCCAGTCTGCTTATTCTCGTCACCATTGCGCTCCTCGTGCCGGCGCTTTTCGATTACACCGAGCGCGGCCTTTTCGCGGCGGCGGACGTGCACCGGCTCGACGATAAGCTCAGTCTCGGGGTCGCGATCGTGCTCATCGCCGTTTACTTCCTCAACCTCCTCTACACTCTTGTGTCGCATCGCGACGTCTTTGCTTTTGAGGAACCGGACGCGGCGAAGCGGCAAGACGCCTGGCCCGTCTGGCAATCGTTAGGCGTGCTCCTCGCCGGCACCGCGCTTACGGCGTGGGAAGCGGAGCTGGTCTCCGGCGCGCTCGAGGAAACTTCCGCGCAGCTCGGCATCTCCACCTTCTTTCTCGGCGTCTTCGTTCTCGCCGTGGTCGGGAACGCCGCCGAGTACGTGGCCGCGATCTACTTCGCGCGGCGCGACCGGATGGGGCTCGTCATCAGCATTACGGTCGGTTCGACCATCCAGGTCGCCCTGCTCGTCGCCCCGGTGCTCGTGATTGTCTCCCATTTCATGGGTCACCCGATGAACCTTGTCTTCGATAATCCGCTCGAGTTGATCGCGATTGCGGCCGTCTCTTTTGCGGTCAACGCGATCGCGGAGGATGGCGAGACGACTTGGTTTGAAGGAGTGCTCTTGCTGGCCGTTTACGTTGTGCTCGGGATGGCGTTCTTCTTCGTCACGAAATAGCGCGCGTTGTAGACGCCTCGCTCTGCGAAGCGCGGCGGTGCGCCTCGATTTGTATTCCGCGCCGACACCCGCGCGTCCCAGAGGAACGCGTCTACAACGAATAGCCGAACCGTGGATCGAGCTGGGTGAGTGCGGCCGCGGCGTATTCCTGGTCGGCGGGTGAGAGGTAATCGGGAAAACCGCCGATCTTCCCGCGCCGAACCTTAAAAGACTCCGGATCGCCCGTATCGCCCGCGCGGAGAATTTTCGAGGTAAAAGCGCCCGCGCTTTCCAGCTTCTTCATGTTGCCGAAGGCGGAAAACTCGAGTGCGTGGGTCAAGGCGCGTTCCACTATTTCGGTTTCGCCTAACAAATGAAGGACTGGCTGGAAACTTGCCCGCGGATTTTCCCGCAGCGTCTCATAGCGGACGAGGAGAAAATGTCTCCGGCCGGACCATTCCGCGAGCCAGCTATTCATCACCTCGACCATCGAGGCGATCCCGAAAGCCGGGTCGCGCAGAAGAGCCGAAGCCGGCTTGGTCTTAAGTTCGTTAGGCGTTTCCTTCGTCCGGCGGGTCAGTTGCACGTAGAGGGAGACAAAGGCGTCGCGCGGATCGCGCGCGAGCAGGATGACCGGGCGCCGCCGCCGTTCGCGATAAGGGATGAGATACTTCCCACGCACCTTGTCCCAGCGGTCGGCCTTGGTCCGCTGCTCGAAAAGATCGTGGGTGTAAATCAGGTGTGGCACCCCGGGGAAAACCTCCGGGTGAAGGGTGAACGGCTCCCGGGCTTTCTCGCAAAAGTAGGCGCACAAAAAAGTCCGTACCCAAGTGCGCCCGCTCTTCGGAATCGAGACGACCAAGGCGTCGCCGCCGGAGAGCTGACGGGCGCGACTGCTGAGGTTCCACTTTACCAAAGCCATGACTTATAACTCGACCGGCTTGTCCATCTGCGCTTGCAGCGCCTGCTGCAACCGCCGCCGCCCGAGTGCGCGCTTCAGCCGGCGTTGCCAGGAAACTTCCGAGAAAACTGGACGGAAAAACGGATCGACCTTGACCGCGTGCTCCCGGCAAAGCGCGAGCGCGTCAGGCATCCAAAGTCCGCGTGAGATCGCCGACATGAGATAGGGGACGGGCGTATTCTCCCGCCGGAGATAGGTTAGAATCTGCATCTCCTGCGTGCGCGCGCTCCCGCGGGCTTCGAAATCCCAGGCGGTCTCGCCGGGGCGCAAAATTGATTGCAGCGCACCCTTTTTCCAAAGGGTGACCTGGCAGCGTGTGCGGCCATCTGACGTGAGGGGCGCGACGCCGAAACGCTCGTTGAGCGGCTCCGTGCCGCGGTCCGGCTCGCTCCGGGCGCGAAAGCAGAGCGAATCAGCGTCCCGCGCGAGAACCTGCGCAAAATCTTCCGCCAACTGGGCACGCCGGACGGGAGCGGTGAGGAAGTAGTCTTCCTGGAAGTAGAGGACGTAGCGCTGCGGAATTCGTTTGAGCGCGGCGAGAAGGTTGCTCGACCAGCCGCGATCGGGGCCGACCGCGAGCGATTGCCAACGGTTCGACCGCACGGTGAGACGATTCGAAAGGAGAAAACAGGAATACGGACAGTCGTCCCAGAATTTCTCAAAGAAGCGCGCGAACGGCTTCCAAGCATCGAAGAAAGCGTCGCAGCTCGAGACGAGGAGCGCGACGGATTCCGAGTCGTCACGCAAGTCCGGCATCGCGCAGCGTCGGGCAGAGTGCGCTTCTTCTCAATCCGCAACGGGCCACAGAACCCAAGTGCAGGGCGCCGGAGAGACAAAGACGGTTGCGACCTCGTGCTAAGGTGCCGCGAGTTCGCGATCGAGCGTGGCGCAAAAACCGGCGAAGTCATCGAGCATCAGGTAGTGCCTCGATTTCGGAAAGAACTCGAAACGGGTTTGCGGCGCCTTCGCGTATTGCGCTCGGTAAAATTTCTCCACCACCGCTTGCGGAGCACCGGGCATTTTACCGGCGAGCGCACCGAGAACGAGGATCGGGCAACGGATTTTTCCTAGATGTGGCCGGAAATCGGTGCTGAAGAGTTCGATCCTCGCCGTGGCCACTGTCGCGGGGTCCGATGAAGCGCAGAGTTGGTTGATTCTGCGGAAATAGGAAGATTCCGGGATGGTGTCAGAAGTGACCACGCCGGGAGGTGGGGGTGCAAACTGTGCGGCGCTCTGTTTCTCGATTTCCCGGCGACTTTTCGCGACAGCCTGTTTCGCCTCCTCTGCATTTCTGACCCCGGGGAACCGCAGCGCGGCGAGAAACGGCAGGCTGTCGACGACGATGATGCGGCTCGGTAAGTCGGGCGCTTTTTCCCCGACCGCGAGCGCGAGCGCCCCCCCGAGGCTATGGCCGATGAGAGTCGGTTTGTGCAATTTTTGTGAGCGCACGTGAGCGATTATCTGGCTCCGGACCTCGTCGAGAAAACGGCCGGTTTTCACCGGTGCCATCGAGCCGAAGCCGGCGATGGAGACGACGTGGCATTCGTAACGGTCCTGCAAGTGGGCCACGGTTTCTTCCCAGACCGCGCCGGGCGTGGCAACCCCGGGAATAAAAATGAGCGGTTCTCCGCGGCCGGTGACCTGCACCTCGATCACAGGCGGCGCGGTAGCCACGGCGGCGCAATGCGACACCGCCGGAACGAGGATGGCGGCCACCACAGCGGCGAAGTTTCTCATCTTGCTCCTCAATGAATGAAACCAGAAAAATCGCCGGGAAGTTCGCGCAAATAGCGCCGGACCACCGATCTGGAAAGCTCGAAGACAAGCGGCGCGATCAAACAACTTCAACGGCGAATGAAGGATAATTTGGAGGCGAGGGGAGTTGAACCCCTGTCCTAATCGCTCTCTCCGCAAACATCTACATGTGTAGCCGGCGATGATGTTTAAGGAGCCGCCGTTGCACCGGCGCACTGGCGTCTCCCGAGCGTCCACGAAATTCCTTCACCGTCCGGCGCGGTCACTCCGCCGTCCGATTAGCCTGCTGTCCATGTCCCGAGCCGTAGCAGGCGTCCAGCCCGGGACATCGCGGTCAATTAAGCCGCGAGAGCGAGATCTTGGTGATCTGCATTTATTTTTTTTGGTCCGGATTTTAACGAGGCCAACGAACCATCCTCGACATGCCGTCTGCGCTTCAAACAATCAGTCGAAACCAGTACGCCCCCGTTTTTGGGAAGGCGAATACACTACCAGAGGCATTCTCTGGATTCAATCCCAAGTGTCGCTCCCAAGCCTCGTGCTCCTGCTCGTAATCGCGCTTCTAATCGATCCCTTTGCCGAGCACGATTACGAGCACGAGTTAGAGTCCTGCACCCGATTGCACCCCGGGAACCGAACCTAAGGGACACATCAACCAGGAGAAAATATCATGGCGAAAGTATTAAAAGTGATCGAGCTGCTCGCGCAGTCGGAGAAAAGCTGGGAAGACGCGGCCCAAAGTGCCGTTAAGGAAGCGTCCAAGACGCTGCGCAAAATTCGCTCCATCTACATCAAGGAGTTTGAAGCCTCGGTCGAGAACGGCAAGGTGATGCAGTATCGCGTGAACGCGAAAGTGAGCTTCGATCTCGATCCGGGCAGGGCCGACAAGCCGCTACGCAAAAAGAAATAGCGCAAACCGCGGAGCACATCGCCGCGGTTAACTCGGCACGTGATCTTTCAACTCGGTGCCACCATCGGCTCGGGCGCAATGGGCGCAGCAGTAAATGCGATCGCCTTCCTGCACGTCGTGGCCGATGACGCGGCAACCGCAGTGTGTGCACTTGGGCGCGAGCGCATGGATGGCGCATTCGAAGCTGTCGAAGACATGCTTCTTGCCCTCCATAATTACTTCAAACGCTTTCTCGTAGTCGTTCCCGCAAACTTCACATTGAGCCATATCAATGGTTCGCGCGCGGGGACGGAATTGGTCCTTTACGCCTGACCGCCGGCGTGACCGCTCCGCACCGTGACGGCCAAACTCGCCTAACGCGCCACCGTGAGCGCGGCGCACCATTGCAGGGTCAGCCCGCTCGTCTCCGCCGACGCGACGCGAAACTCTACCCATTCGTTAGGCTGAGCGCTGGCGAATCCAGCTCTGGCTGGCCTCCGTCGCGATCACGCGCTGGAACTGCGGGCCAAAGCGACCACCGCCTGACCGTTTCCTCTCGCGCAAGCTTAAAGTTCGCGCTTCTTTCCTGCTTCTGCGCTTGCTCCGAATCTCCAGGCCAACAAAGGAGCAGGCTCATGGCAGTTCTTCTCAAGGATGCGTGCTTGCCCCAGGCGGGCTAATTCGATTACCCTCGGCGGCTCTGAAGAACCGGATCGGCACATTTCCTACTCAAACCGGAGCGTTCATGACGACGCACTGGAGTGTTTTGCGTGATCTCTCCGCGGAAAAACGGGAGGTCGCGCCGGAGCGTGCCCAGGAGTTGCTGGCCCAGCTTTGTGCGGATTATTGGCCGCCGCTTTATCGATTTGTCCGCTCCCGCGGCTATAACCGCGCCGACGCGCAGGACCTGACCCAGGGATTTTTTGCCTACCTGTTAAAAAAGGAGATCTACAAAACCCCAGAGCCGGAGAAAGGACAGTTTCGCACTTTTCTGCTCCACCTCCTGAAGCGCTATCTGGGTGCGGCGGACGCGCACCGGCACCGTCAAAAGCGGGGCGGAAACAGCGTCCCGATCGTGATCGACGACAGTCGACTCGATACCCTGGAGAAGAGCGGCTACGACGCGCTCCTGATCGACGCGCCGATGGATGAGGAGCGCGCATTCGATTGTGATTGGGCCACGGCGTTGGTCGAGCGGGCGATGGCGGCTCTGAAAAACGAATACGCCGGTGGCCAACGGGCGCGCGTCTTCGCGGAGCTGCGACCTTTCCTCAGCGGCGGCGTGGGGTTGCCGACACAAGAGGAAGCGGCCGCCCGCCTGGGCGTTCCGCTCGAGACGTTGCGCAGTCATCTGTTCAGATTGCGCGCGAGCTACCGCGCGCTGCTCCGGGCACAGGTGGCACGGACGGTGTCGACGGGCGAGGAAGTGGAAGGTGAACTGCGATATCTCTGCCGGATTCTCATCGCTTCGGCTTAGCTGGCGGACGAGCCGCCTGGCTTTTCGACGATGCCAAAGATCCTGCACTGTGAGCAATGCGGCGCTCTCTTGACTGAGCGACAGGGCGAGGTCGGCTGCGTCCATTGTCTGCTGCAAGCCGGGATGGAACCCGAGCGCGCGGAAGCGGTAAGTTCACCGGCGGATTTCGGCACGCGTTCCTACCAGCATTACGAGATCCTGCTCCGGGAGGATGGTGCGCCCTGGGAACTCGGTCGCGGTGCGATGGGCGTGACCTACAAAGCGATCGACGTGAACCTGAAAATTCCCGTGGCCCTGAAGGTTTTGAACGGGCGCTTCTCGGCTTTGCCCGACGCGTCCGCGCGCTTTTTGCGTGAAGCGCAGGCCGCCGCGCAGCTTCGGCATCCCAACGTTGCGAGTGTTTTCCACTTCGGGGTCGTCAATTTGCTGCCAGGCGCCGAGTCCGACGCGCGAGGCGATTGCTTTTACGCGATGGAGTTCGTGGAAGGCGAAACCTTGGAAGAGGGTCTGCGCCGGCGAGGCCCGCTCGCTGCCTCCACCGCCGTCGAGTTGGGGTTGCAAGTCTCGCGGGCCCTTTCGGCGGCGGAGAAATGCGGGCTGGTCCATCGTGATTTGAAGCCGTCCAACATTATGATCCTCCCGGAGGCGGGAACGAACCCGCAGGCCTCCGAGGAGAGCTGGGTGAAAGTGATCGACTTCGGCTTGGCCCAGGCCGCCAACACCGACGAAGAAGGCGCCGGCGAAACTCGGTCGCGATTTTTGGGCACGCCGGAGTTTGCCAGTCCGGAGCAACTGCAGGGTCGCCTGCTCGATATTCGGTCGGATATCTATTCGTTAGGCTGCACGCTCTGGTATGCGCTGGCGGGTGCGGTTCCGTTCGGATCGCGGCACGAAGCGGGTCGAGAGTTGCCGGTAGATGAGCTGAGGGCGCGAGAAATTCCGCCACCTCTGGTCCGCTTGCTCCAGTCGATGCTGGCGGAGAGCCCCGACGATCGCCCCGAGTCGGGAGCCGCCCTCTCCGAGGCACTAAAAAGGTGCCGTCCCGAGCTTGTGCACGATGCCCCCGCTCCGGGCGCCCGAAAGCGCTTCGCGCTATCGGCCATCATTCTGGCGGCCATGCTCATTGGTCTGGCGGTCTATTTCTTGATGCCTGGCACCAAACCCGACGACAGGTCGATCGCGGTTCTGCCCTTTAAGAATCTCAGCACTGATCCGCACGATGCCTTTTTCGCCGAGGGGTTGGAGGACGATCTCGTGGCCAGCCTGGTGAAAATCCACGACCTCAGAGTAATCGGCAGAAAAAGCGCCGCTGGCTTTCCTGCAAACGAGAAACGAGATCTTCCTGCCATCGGTCGCGCGCTGGGTGTCCGTCACATCCTGCAAGGGAGTCTGCGGCGCACGGGCGATCGCGTCTATTTGCAGGTCTCGCTGCTCGATGCCCGCGACGGCCAGGTGCTCTGGGCGGAACGCTATGATCGGAAACTGGAAGATTCGGTTCTCCTCCAGGGAGAGCTCGCGGCGGCCATTGCCGATGCGCTCGATGCCAAACTTACGCCGCGGGAAAAGGAGGATCTGCACGAAAAGCCAACCACGAATGCGGATGCTTATTTACTCTACCTGCGCGGGCTGAAGTTCGAAAGCTCGCCGGCTTTCGTCATCTCAGATTACGAGGCGGCGCAAGCCCTTTACCAACAGGCCCTCGCCCTCGATCGGAATTTCGCCCTCGCGCACGCACGCCTCTCCTCGACGCTGGGATTGCTTTATCGGTTTCGGGGACCCCAGCAGGAACTAAAACGCGATGCCTTCGCGGAAGCGCGGGAGGCTCTCCGGCTGCAGCCC
>JBPCRH010000337.1:0-5504 GCA_050997075.1 Chthoniobacterales bacterium | reverse complement strand
TTTTGTTATCCATGCAAAGACTGAACGCGGTCGAGTCCATCACCTGGAGCCTCTTCGTGAGGGCGTCGGTGTAGCTGATCCGGTCGTAACGGGTCGCGTCGGGATGCAGGTTCGGGTCGCGATCGTAGATGCCGTCGACCTTCGTGGCATTGAGGATGATGTCGGCGCCGAGCTCGCTCGCGCGCAGCGCCGCGGTCGTGTCGGTGGAAAAGTAGGGGTTGCCGGTGCCGGCGACGAAGATGACGACGCGGCCTTGCTCGAGATGGCGAATCGCTTTCCGGAGGATGAAGGGCTCGGCCACGTTTTCCATTGCGATCGCGGTCTGCACGCGGGTGACGAGGCCGCTTTGCTCCAGCTGATTTTGGAGGGCGAGGCCGTTGATCACGGTCGCGAGCATGCCCATGTAATCGGCGGTCGTGCGATCCATTCCGCGGTGGCTCGCGGCGAGCCCGCGCCAGATGTTGCCGCCGCCGATGACGATGGAAATCTGGACGCCGAGCGCGAAAACTTCCTGCACCTGGCGGGCGATTTCCTTGACGATCTGGGGCGAGATCGTGTCGCGCCCGCCCGCCTCGCGCAGGGCTTCACCGCTTAGTTTCAGGACGATGCGTTTGTAGACGGGCTGGGCATTTTCCATGGCGGCGAAGATCGATCAGAAACGGAGCGAAGGGGAGGAAAAACCGCGAAAAAACTCCGAGGCCGGCATCCGGCGTTTGCCTTCGAGTTGCACTTCCTCGAGGCGCAGTCCGCCGCGGCCAGTGGCGACGAGGACTCGGTCGTTAGGCCGGGAGACTTCGCCGGGCGTGCCGGTTGTTTCGAGCTCGACGGTGGCGCGGAAGATTTTCAAGTGGCGCGTTTTGCCGGCAGCGGTGAGTTCGGTGAAAGCGCCGGGCCAGGGACCGAACGCGCGGATTTTGCGCTCGATAATAACGGCCTCTTCGTGCCAATCGATCCGGCCGTGGCTGCGCTCGAGTTTCGGCGCGTAGGTGGCAAGGGCTGCGTTCTGCGGCGCGCGAGGCGCGCTGCCGTGGATGAGTTGGGCGAGCGCGGCGAGAAGCGCGGCTGGCGCGACTTCCGCGAGACGATCGTGCAGCGAACCACCGGTTTCGTTAGGCAAAATCGCGAGATGTGACTGAGCGAGGATGTCGCCAGTGTCGAGGCCTTCATCCATGTACATGACCGTGATGCCGGTCTCTTCGTCGCCGGAGGCGATCGCGGCCTGGATCGGTGCCGCGCCGCGATGCCGCGGCAGCAACGACGCGTGGAGATTCAGGCAGGCAACCGACGGAATCTCGAGCACGCTCTTTGGCAGAATCTGCCCGTAGGCCATGACCACGATCCCCTCCGGCGCAAGCGCGCGCAGCTCAGCCACGGCAGCCTCTTCACGGATCTTCCGCGGCTGTAAAATTGGGATAGCGCGGCCGGCGAGCGCCGTCTTGGTCGGTGAAGGCTGAATCACCTGCGCGCGCCCGACCGGTTTATTCGGCTGCGTGACCGCACCGACGACCTCGTGTTCCGCCGAATCGAGCAACGCCCGCAAACTCGGCACGCCGATCGCGCCCGTGCCGATGAAAACGATGCGCATGCCGCCTTACGGCATGAGTCCGCGCGGCGCGGTCGCGCGGCGGGGACGGCGCGGCGCGGCGGCCTCGGCCATCAGCTTGTCGCCCGCCGTCACTTCGCGCTGGCCGACGGAAGCAGCGCACCCCGTGCAGAGATAATCGTAAAGCTCACGGTCGGGCAGGACGAGAAGGAGCCGTTCGCGCACCGGCATGGCGGTTTTGCACTTCTCGCAGTAAAGGCTGGAAGCGGTGAAACTTTCAAACTGCTTCTGACTCATGGGTGCCGTTGCCGTCGCTGACCGTGCCCAAAATGTTGAAGAGAACGCGCGCCGGCGGCTCGGTCGCATCGATCATCTGGACGCGGTCCCGGTAATATTCGAGGACCGGTTTCGATTCGGTCTCATAAGTGTGGAGGCGACGCTTGATCACTTCTTCGTTGGCATCGTCGAGACGGTTGTCTTTGAGCGCGCGCTTTTTCAGGCGGGTGAAGAGGGCATCGCGATTCGGGCAGGAAAGATGGAAGACGCGCTGCACGTCGATCATGTCGTCCATGATCTTCGCCTGGCCAACATTCCGCGGAATACCGTCGAGCACTAAAACATCGATGTCGGGCTTGAACTCATGGCCGTCGACCGCGGCATCGATGCGAGCTTTCCAGAGCTCGACCGTGACGTCATCGGGCACGAGCGCGCCGCGGCTGGAGAAGTCGAGAAAGACCCGCCCGACACGCGTGCGCGTGTCGATCGTGCGAAAAACATCGCCGCAGGCGCAGTGGTAAAAGCGCGGGATCGATCCGAGAGAACGGCCTTGCGTACCCTTGCCGCTGCCGGGAGGACCGAAGAGAAGGTAGGTGTGGTATTTCATCGGGTGGGGCATTAAAGCCGAAACCCATCTCGGGCACAACGGGTAAAGCTGCACCCTGACAGGCGCGCGCGAGGCAATTGAGCCCGACGAGTCGAAGACTTCCGCCGCCGAGCCGGGAAAGCCGCTAGCTGGCCGAAGCCGTCTCCGCCGGGACGACGTTCACGCGCCGACCGGCGCGATCGAAGCGAACCTGGCCGTCGACGAGGGCGAAAATGGTGTAATCGCGACCGAGCCCGACGTTCTTGCCGGGCAGAAACTTCGTCCCGCGCTGGCGAATGATGATGTTCCCGGCGACGACGACTTCGCTGCCGAATTTTTTTACGCCGAGTCGCTTGCTGACGCTATCGCGACCGTTCTTGACGCTGCCTTGTCCTTTTTTATGAGCCATTTCGAGAGAGTGGTTGAGGCCGGAAAGCTATTCGGCGGCTTCTTTCGAGGCCGAGGCCTTCTTCGTTTTCGAGCCGAGATCGATGCCGGTGATTTTCACCCGGGTGAGTTTGCGGCGGTGGCCGACGGTGCGGTGGTAACCTTTTCGGCGGCGATACTTGAAGGCGATAACCTTCTTGTCCTTGCGCTGCTCGACGACTTCGCCGGTAACGCTCGCGCCGGACACGAGCGGGCTGCCGTGCGTGAGATTTTCGCCGTCGGCGTGCAGGAGCACATCGCCGAAAGTTGTCGTTGCACCAGCGTCGCCCTCGAGCAGATCCACGTCGATCGTGTCACCCTCTGCGACGCGGTATTGTCTGCCGCCAGTTTTGATAATTGCGTAAGCCATAGCCTTGGAAAAAGTCGGTGACAGTCCTACGGCCTCGCCGCTTTGGCAAGCGGAAATGCCTTCCTCATGCAGGGATCTCGCCGACTAGCGCCGGGTCGCGCGCGACCAAAGGAGGAATAGGAGACCGAGCCCCGCGAGGATCGCAGTTGCGACAAGCCAGCTCCCGGTTTCCGGGATGTGCAGGAAGGTGGTTTCTTTGCGCACGCCCTGGGCCCAACCGAGGAGCAGACAGAGCACCGCGACGGCAAAAAACATGATGCCGATGGCGAGCGTCGAGTCGCCGCGTTTGCTCGGGTACGAGGGATCGGGTGGTGGTGTCATAGGAAAGGAAGGGTGTTGGCCTGCGGGGTGGGCGGTCGCGCCAGCTTAGCCGCGATCACGCCGGGTTCAACGTTTCAAAAAGCGCCCTCGTTAGGCGCGGTCAGGCCGTAATGGACCCGCGCGCACTCCGGACAGACGCCATGGGTAAACTCCGCCGCCGAATGCTCCACGATATAGGTCTCCAGGCGCGTCCAATGTTTCTCCTCGTCGAGGATGCGTTTGCAATGCGCGCAAATCGGGATGAGCCCCTCGAGCTGCTTCACCTGGCGGGCGAGCTGCGCGTTTTGCCGGGCGACGCGCGAGACGAGGACTGCGAGCACGACCAGGACGGCGCCGCGGATGACGCTGTTCAGGAAATTGGGCACAAAGGGCAAATCCCGCTCGCGGAAGAATTCGGCCCCGAAGCGCGCGGCGCTGAGAAAAATCGCAATCCCGAACGCGTCGCGCCGCGCGCAATTCCACGCGGCGAGCATCACCGGAAAAATGAAGAGGACCGGGAAGAGCAATTCCGGTCCGCAGAGGTAATCGGCCACCAGGATGAGAGCGGAGAGCACGTACCAACACCAGCGAGCACTCCACGGGGGCCTTTGAAAAAAGGTCGCGACCGACTCCGCGGCTGGGGCGGCGATTTGCACAGGATTTATCAGCCGCAGCCTAGGGCCGGGCGGGAAGAGCAAACAAGGGGAAAAGCAGATTCTTTTCGGTGCCCGCGAAGGGGAGAAGACGCGAAAGATTTAAATATCTTGAACGGTGCAAAACTTGCGCACCCGCCGGGTCCCCCAATCACGTAAATATAGATGCGCAATTTGAGAGATACTTGCTACTATCGGCGCTTCCTCGGCCGGCCCGCTTGCTCGTCTCGCTCTCGGTTGCAGCCATTCCTTGATGAAAATAGCCGTCACCTACGCTTCCGCCCTCTTCGCCTGTGCGCTTTTTTGCGCCGGGGTGGAGGAGGCACGGAGCGAGGCCATGCTCCAGTATTTTAATACCAACTGGAACGAGATCGCACAGAAGATTCCGGAGCTGGCCGAAGCCGGTTACGACTCTCTCTGGCTGCCACCGCCGACCAAGGGCAGCGGCGGGCTCTCGGTCGGCTACGATCTCTGGGATCGGTTCGATCTCGGGAGCAAGGACCAGCGCGGCTCGATCCGGACCCGCTACGGCACGGAGGCAGAGCTGCTCCGGCTGATCGAGACTGCGCATCGTTTCGGGATTCGGATCTATCTCGACAACGTGATGAATCACAACGCGTTCGACGTCCCGGGCTACAGCGCTTCCACGCCGATCGATCTTTACCCAGGCTTCGTGCCGGAGGACTTCCACCTCAAGCTCACGCAAGACGGCTTCTATCGGAAATGGGATAACATCCGCGACTACAACGACGCCTGGCAGGTGCAACATCTCGGCCTCGCCGACCTCATCGACATCGCGCAGGAACCGGGGACGACGAACGAAAACTTCGGCGCCACCGAGGGCTCGACCTTTCCGAAGATCAAGTTCGTGAGGCAGCCGAATAACCCGGAGTATTACTGCTTCAAGCCCGATGGCACTTACGTCGGTTTCGGTCCCGGGAACGGGATCACGACCCAGATGCTGGCGGACAACGCCGGCTTCTACAGCGAATACGTCGAGCAGTTTCTAAATCGCTCCGTGCGCTGGGAAATGGACCGCACGAAAGCGGACGGCCTGCGGCTCGATGCGGTGAAACATGTGCGCGGCGATTTCTTCGGTGCGGGCTTCGGCAGCGACAAGGATTACAACGACTACGGCTATCTCGGCCAGGCGCAGCGGCAGTTTAATATCTCCCGCGGCTTCAACGACTCGAAGTTCAACTCCTCAGCCCAGGGCTCGAACGTCAACCTCCGCGAGTCCGTTTTCGACACCGAGAAACCGCGGCATAACGCGATGATGTTCGGTGAGCATCTGGGCGAGCCGCCGCCCTATTCCGATTACTTCAACGTCGGCATGCGCCTGGTCGACAA
>JBPCRH010000289.1:0-2785 GCA_050997075.1 Chthoniobacterales bacterium | reverse complement strand
CGACCAGTTCGCGCAGGTGCATGACAACGTGGAGAGCTTTCGCCGGCTGCTCGCCTTCGCGCGCCCGAGCCGCACCCGGATCGTCTACGCTTCCTCCGCCGCGACCTACGGCGCCGCCAGCGGGATGAGCCGCGAAGCCGACGAAGCCGCGCCGGCGAAAGTCTACGCCTTTTCCAAGGCGGTGACGGATAATGTCGCGCGGCGCGCGGCCGAGTCGGATGTGAACTGGATCGTCGTCGGCCTGCGCTACTTCAACGTTTACGGGCCGCGCGAAGCGCACAAAGGCATGCCCGCGAGCATGATTCTCCATCTCTCGCGCCGGATGCGGGAGGGGAAACGCCCGCGCATTTTCAAGCATGGCGAGCAGCAGCGCGACTTCGTTTATGTGCAGGACATCGTGCAGGGAACGCTCCGCGCGCTCGAGGCCAGGGAGAGCGGGATCTACAACCTCGGGTCCGGCCAGCCGCGTTCGTTCAACGAGCTGATCGCAATCCTGAACGACTCGTTAGGGACAAAACTCGAACCGGAATATTTCGACAATCCCCACGCGCATTACCAGAACTACACCGAAGCCGACCTCACCAATGCGCGGCGTTCGTTAGGCTACGAGCCAGAGTTCACTCTGGAAAAAGGCGTGGCCAATTACATGCGCTGGCTGTATCCCGCCTGACCGAAAGTTAACCAAGCCCATGAAAGTCAGACGACGCGCCAAAAGCCCGGAAGAAATCAACGCCGCGCTCGCGGCCAAAAAAGGTCCGGTTTCGAAATTCATCGCCCGGAATTATCGCCACTTTAACGCGGCTGCGTTGCTCGACGCCGCGAAGGGCTACGAGACTCACCTTGCCGCTGGCGGGAAGATGCTGGTGACGCTGGCGGGTGCGATGTCGACTGCCGAACTCGGCATCTCGCTGGCGGAGATGATCCGGCGCGACAAGGTGCACCTGATCGTCTGCACCGGCGCAAACCTCGAGGAGGATATTTTTAATCTCGTCGCGCACGATCACTACGAGCGGGTGCCGCACTACCGGCAACTGACGCCGCAGGACGAGGAGCAACTGCTCTCGCGGCACATGAATCGCGTGACCGACACCTGCATCCCGGAGATGGAAGCGATGCGGCGGATCGAGAAAGTCGTGCTCGCGGAGTGGATCGCGGCGGACCGCGCCGGAGAGCACCATTTCCCGCATGAGTTCATGTATGAAATTTTGCGGAGCGGGAAGCTGAAGAAGAGCTATCAGATCGACCCAAAAAATTCCTGGATGATCGCGGCCTGCGAAAAGAATCTGCCCATCGTCGTGCCCGGCTGGGAGGACGCGACGCTCGGCAACATGTATGCGGCCGCGGTCATCCGCGGTGATGTGAAGAATGTGCACACCGTCCGCACCGGCATCGAGTACATGACCTGGCTCGCGGATTACTACACGAAGAACGCGAAGAAGCTGCGCAACCGGGAGGGCTCCATCGGTTTCTTCCAGATCGGCGGCGGCATCGCCGGCGATTTCCCGATCTGCGTCGTGCCGATGCTCCACCAGGATTTGGAGCGGACCTCGGTGCCGTTGTGGGGTTACTTCTGCCAGATCAGCGATTCGACGACGAGCTACGGCAGCTACTCTGGTGCCGTGCCTAACGAGAAGATCACCTGGGGCAAGCTGGCGGGTTCGACGCCGAAATTCATCGTCGAAAGCGACGCCACGATTTGCGCGCCCTTGATTTTCTCCTGGGTGCTCGGGCAGTAGGATATGACACGCAGACTTGGTCTCGTTAGGGAATTGAGACAGGATTAACAGGATTTTGCAGGATTAGAGCCCAAAAAGCCCTGAATAATCCTGTAAATCCTGTCCAAAATTTGGCCGCGCGCAACTGCTTCGAGCATCCTTAGCCTTCCCAGAAAAACTCCGTTGGCCGTTCCATCTCCGCCGCGAGACTGCGATGGACAGGGCAACCGAGCGCCGCTTTTTCCAGCAGCTCGCGCTGCGGATGATTCGCAGGTAACGGGACGTGCACTTCAGTCATGAGGCGGCCGATCCGCCGCGGCGCATCGGTCATTTCCTTCGCCACCGAGACCGTCATACCCTTCAGCTCCACGCCATGCTTTTCGCCCACGATAGCCATCGTCGTCGCGATGCAGGTGCCAAGCGCGGTCGCGACCAGGTCGGTCGGGGAGAAGGCTTCGCCTTTGCCTTGGTTATCGGCCGGCGCGTCGGTTTCAATTTTCGCACCGGAAGGGCCGTGACTTGCGTTGCAGTGCAGACCGCCGGTGTATTCGATCGAGATGCTCACCATGCCCGAATCTCGCGCGAAGCAAGGGCGACGGCAACGACAGCGCTTTCGTTAGGCCAGGAAGTAAAGGCCGGCGAGCGCGAGGAGAAAATAGGGCACCAGGGTGGCGGCGCCGGGATACTCCTTCGCCATGCGTTGCCCGAAAAAGAGCGCGAGCAGCGCGAGAGCCGAGAGCAGCACGCCGTAGTAAGCGATCGCGGTTCCGCGCTGTAAAAGGACGAGGAGTAGACCGATCGCGCAGAGGGCTCCGGCCGCGAGTTCGAGCACGGTGAGGAGGCCGAGAAGAAGCGGGACGAATCCGGCAAGCGGGCTTTTCGCGAAATGCCCCGTGAGCCAATCGAGGTTCCCGCGGCGGTCGAGAATTTTATCGATCCCGGATTGAAGGAAGCAGATCGCGAAGAAGGCGGCGAGGAACAATTGCAGGAGAAAGATCGCGCCAAAAGGCGTGTGCAGAGTGGGCATGACGTGACTCTAGCATGCTCCGGCGGGACGACGAAAGAGGGGC
>JBPCRH010000242.1:0-2762 GCA_050997075.1 Chthoniobacterales bacterium | reverse complement strand
CCGTCGCCAGCCCACGAGACGTGGGCGCTACCCGGAGGAGAACTGCGCGCCCAGAACTGCGGGTTGCCGCACTCGTCGGCCCCGGCTACAACTGCGGAGCGATGCATCTCACGCTCCGAGAATTGGCGGAACAAGCCGGCGGCGAACTTCGCGGCGACGCCGAGGTGGTCATCTCGGGCGCGGCTTCGCTTGCGGAAGCTTCCCCGGAAGAGATCACCTTTTACGGGAATCCGCGTTACCTCGCCGCCTTCCGCCAGACCCGCGCAGCAGCGGCGTTTGTGCCGGAGAATTTCGAGGAACAGGTCGTGCCCGCACAGATCCGGGTGGCGAATCCTTCGAAGGCTTTCGAGCAGGTCGTGCTCCGGCTGGCGCCGGAGCCGATCGTTTTCCCGGCGGAGATTCACCCGACCGCGGTCATCGCGGAGAACGTGTCGTTAGGCGAAAACATTTCGTTAGGCGCACATGTCGTGCTCGAGCCCGGCGTGCAGTTGGGCGACAACGTCCGGATCGGCGCCGGCTGCTACCTCGGTCATGAAACCAGCGTCGGTGCGGGCACGATCATTTACCCGAACGTCACCATCCGAGAGCGCTGCAAAATCGGCGCGCGCGTCCTCTTGCACGGGGGGATCGTCATCGGCTCGGATGGCTTTGGCTTCGAAGCCGTCGCCGGCGGCGCCCGCAAAAAAGTGCCGCAGAGTGGCATCGTCCAGATCGACGACGACGTCGAGATCGGGGCGAACACCACGATTGATCGCGCGCGTTTCGGGCGAACTTGGATCCAGCGCGGCGTGAAGATCGATAACCTCGTGCAGATCGCGCACAACGTAATCGTCGGCGAGGACACGGTGATCTGCGCGCAATGCGGGATCGCCGGGAGCGTGCGCATCGGGAAACGGGTCATCCTTGCCGGGCAGGTAGGCGTCACCGGGCACATCGAGATCGCCGACGACACGATGATCGGCGCGCAAGCCGGGGTCTCGAAAAGCCTGCGCGGCGGGCAATGGTGGCTCACGCCAGCCCGCCCGCTCGCGGAGGCGAAAGAGCAGACGGTTTACCTGCGGCGGCTCGGGAAGTTAATGGAGCGGGTGAAGGCGCTGGAGATGAAGCCGGGCGCGTAATCCGCGCGCTGTTTTAGTGCTCGCGCGCTCTCGCGTTGTCATCCCGAACCGGCGTAGCACGGCGAGGGATCTCGCGAGTGTTGCCCGACCCGACTTTGCCTAGCGATGTCGAAAAACGCCCGCGCCGTCTGCGCGACTCGGGATGAGAACACCACGAAGCGCAGTGCGGGTTGGTCGACACCTGTCCGGGCGGGAATTTTGGACAGGATTAACAGGATTTTGCAGGATTTTTTTGAAAGGGCGCACAGCCTCTCCTTCCCCAATCCAGTAGATCCTGTTAATCCTGTCTATCCCTTCCCGCCCGACGCCTCTGAGATCCCGCGCCGTCTGCGCGGTTCGGGATGACAAATTGTTGTTCCCTATTCGTTAGGCCAAACTCGGGCAGTAGGTCGCGTGCATGGCGTTGCTCACCTCCACGAGACGTTCCTGAATTTCGATGAGGTATTCGTGCAACCCGAACTCGAAAACCTCCCCGATCGTGACGTAATCGAGATCGGAACGCAGCCGGCCGGAGAGCCGCTCCGCTTCATTCGCGTAGCGCGATTCGTCCACCCCGGAGATGCGATGAAGCGCGTTGTCGAGCGAGTCGACACAATAGCGAATCGAGCGCGGGAATTCCTGATCGGTAATGAGGAATTCCGCCACTTTCCAGGGCGCGACCTGGCTGACGTAAAGCTTGCAGTAAGCCTCCAGCCCGCTGCACGATTTCAACACCCCCATCCACTGGATCGTATCGACGTTGCCGCCGATGTCTTCGCCCGTCGGCAGGATAATGTGATACTTCACGTCGAGGATGCGCGAGGTGCAATCGGCCCGCTCGAGGAGCGTCCCGATGCGGATGAAATCCCAGCCTTCGCCATGCGTCATGGTCGACGCGGTCACGCCTTGGAAGAGGTGCGAACCGGTGATGACCTGCTTGAAAAACTCGTGCGGACTGGCGAGGAGCAGCTTCGACGCAGCCTCGCTTTGCACGAAGAGGTAGAGCCGATTGATCTCCTCCCACATCTCGCTGGAGATTTGTTCACGGGTGGTGCGCGCATTTTCGCGCGCGAGGGTGAGGCAGGAAATGATCGAGTTCGGGTTCTTCTTTTGCAGGGTGAGAAACTCGGTCACGGAAGCTTCGTCGGCTGCTCCGTAGAGGGAATCGAAGAGCGAAGTTTCCTCGAGTGAAGCGATCACCGGCGCCCAGTGCTGCATCGCCTCGGCCTCGCCGCCGAGATCGAGGAGGAGCTGGAGATTCACGTCGAGCAGACGCGCGTCATTTTCCGCCCGCTCCATGTAGCGGCTCATCCAGTAGAGGGAATCGGCGACCCGGCTCAGCATGGGGAAACGAGAGGGTTCAAAAGCACGGTCATCCCGAGCGCAGCGCAGCGCAGCCGAGGGATCCCGTGGAACAGCCAGGCCGCGCGGGAACGAGAACCGACTGCCACGGAGGAGAGACGGTGTTGTCGGATGGAGCGGGATTCGTTAGGCGAAACCGCGGTGCTCCGGCGGCAGCGCGGCTCGGCGGCGCCACGGGATCCCTCGACTCCGCTCCGTTCGCTTCGCTCTCTGCGCTTCGCTCGGGATGACATGATTTAGTCGCTCGACGGCGGACGAGATTTTCCCTGTGACTGCGATTGCGATTGCGACCTGCCATCGGAC
>JBPCRH010000241.1:0-4792 GCA_050997075.1 Chthoniobacterales bacterium | reverse complement strand
CCGTCGCCAGCCCACGAGACGTGGGCGCTCCCCGGAGTCTGTGCGAAGGCGTTAGGGCAAAGCAACACGATCAGGCCTTCACGAAATTCGGCGACTTCCTCCCAGCGCACTTCGCAGGTGCCTTTTTCGCTCCGGAGATGCGCTTCGGTCAGGAGGCCGCAGAGGTTTTTGTAACCGGTCGGGTTTTCCACGAGGACGGGAAGGAGGCTGCCATCCGCCATCGTTAGGCAGGAACCGATGATCGGCCGCACACCCTGCTCGCGGCAGGCGACGGAGAAACGCTGCGCGCCGTAAACGCCGTTACGATCGAGCAACGCGACCGCGGGCAATTCCAGCTCCGCGGCGCGTTTCGCCAATTGCTCAGGAAAGCTCGCGCCGCGGAGAAAACTGAAAGCGCTGCAGGCGTGCAGCTCGAGGTAAGTGCTCATGCTTGCTCACTTTGATCTTGCACTTGCACTTACACTTACACTCGCGGGTTGGGTGTAAGTGTAGGTGTAGGTGCAAAGTGGCTTAGTCATACGCGCCTTCGATTTGCCAGCCGCCGGTGTCTTCGCGTATGCGGCAAAGCGCGCCATCGGCGAGCTCCACATCCCACTCCGTGCGCGCCCAGCTTTGCCGATCCCACCAGTCGCCCGACGCCCGATATGGGCCCTCGCGCGCGATGACTTTCGCGTCCGGGCGTCGCGCCGGCGGGAGACGAAAACGGCGCAGGGCCGGGCCGATCATCGGTTCTTCGAGTTCGTTAGGCACGTCCGGTAGTTGCCAGGAAAAAGGCGCGAGCTGAAACGCATCCGGCCGGTGCGAATCCTCTCGCACCGGGGTGCCGACGCGGGTCGCGCCGAACAATCCGGTGAGGCGAGTGAGCGTTTCGTGGAGCCGGCTCGGGTCGCGCAACGGAGTCTCGAACAGATCGAATTGCTGCCGGGCCGGCCGCGCTGGAAGGGCGACAAGCGCGACCGCGACGATCGGATGTTCCGCGCGAAAATTCTCGAGATGCGCCTGGAGGAGCCGGAACAAAATCTCCACCGAATGGGTCGGGTCCGGGATTTGGAAATGATGTTCGTAGCCGGTTTTATCCGCGAAGGTGAGACGTAGGGTGAGTTGCGCGGCGACGAGGTAAAGGGCCCCGAGCCGCTGGCCGAGCTGCTCGAGAAAACGGCGCAGGACAAAAAAGAGCGGCTCCGCGGTTTCGATTTCGCGCTCGAACTCGAGCTGCTCTTCGAAAATTTCCGACGGCCTAACGAGCCGCAATAGACGGGTCGATTTCCCGGCGGCTTGTTCCCAAAGCCGGACCGCTTCCGGGCCCAAGCGGAGGCCGAGTTCGTCTGGCGCAAGGGCGGCGAGATCGCCGAGAGTGTGGACGCCCCACTGGTGAAAAATGGCGAGGAGCCGGGAGATTTCGGCGGCGCGCTCGGTCGGCATGGCGGGAAAATAGACGAAGCGCGCAGATGTTCAATAGAACATGTCTGTCATCCCGAGCGGAGCCGTCAGGCGTAGTCGAGGGATCCCGTGGTGGGACCATTTAGTCCGGGTTTCGGGGAGCTTTCAAGAAACTCGGCGGGATCCCTCGATTGCTCTTTCGTTTTCGCTCTGCATGACCGCTGGGCCGGGCTTGGTGTAGTGTGCGGAAATTCCGCTGCGTCTCCGTTCCCCTAGCCGCCGTTTGGCGCGAGCAGCCGCGTCTTGGTGTCGTTAGGCAAAGCGGAGTTCGAGATCCAGGCGGAGGCGCTGCGCGGGTCGGTCCGGAGCCAGGCGCGGGCGGCGGCTTCGGTCTGGTTTTCGCGCATGCCCTGGTCGCCGATCGTGGCGGCCCATTGCACCGCGGCCTGCGGATCGGAAGTTTGTATCCGCTGGGTAAATGCGCTCACGGCCTGGTCGCGCGAAGGGCTGTCATCGAGGCGGCTGAGCCAGCCGGCGGCTGCGGTCGGATCGCTTCCGGCCCAACGATTAATCAGGCCTTGCAGAACCTGACTACGCGCGGCGCCCTCCGGGAAAGAAGCCGCCCAGGCGCTCGCGGCCTGCGGATCGCTCCCGACCCATTGCGAAACGATCGAGCTGGCGACGTTGCCTTGCGCTTTCGCCGGGAGGTTCGAGACCATCTGCGCGGCGGAGTACGGGTCGTTCTCCGCCACGACGGAAATGATATTCGGGAGCACGGCGCCACGCGTCGCGGAGTCGCCCAACCCTTGCGCCCACTCGATCGCGGCCTGCGGGTCGCTCTGCGCCCATTGGCGCGAAATCGTCTCGAGCGAGCTGCGCTGGCTGTCGCCCTTGAGATGATTCATCGCGTATTGCGCGGCGGCGTTCGGGTCAGTCTCGCTCCAGCGGGAAATGATCGGCTCGATCGCGCCCTGGCGAGTGCTTCCGTCGGGCAACTTCGCCGTCCAGCTCAGGGCCGTTTGCAGATCGGCGGTCGCGAGTTGTTGCGCGATAAATTTTACCGCGTCGTCTTGTTCCGGCCCGGGCGAAAGGGCGGCGACGTAATCCGCCGCGGCCGTCGGCTCCTGGTCAGCCCAGGTCGAGAGCACACCCTGGAGGGCGCGCTTCTGACCCTCACCGGCGGGCAGCGTGTGGGTCCAGGCGAGGGCGCCTTGCGGATCGTTTTGCGCCCAGCGCCGCGCGACATTTGCGGCGGCCTGATCGCGCGCAGAGCCAACCGGCAAATCCGCGATCGCGGTCGAAGCGCGCTGCGGGTCGTTGTTCGCCCAGTTCGACAAAATATTTTGCATCGCGCTGTTTCGCGCCTGCCCGGCGGGAAGTGCGCTCGCCCAGGCAAAAGCGGCCTCGGCGTTTTGGTTCCCCCAAGTCGCGGCGACGACTTGGATGGCCTGATCGTGCGCGGTGCCCGGCGGAAGTTGCGCCGCCTGCGCAGCCGCCGTGACTGGGTCGCTGTTCGCCCAGTTGGAAAAAATCGGCCAGTAAAGATTTCGCTCCGCACTGCTCGCCGGGAGTGACCGGAGCAGACCGAGCGCGCCCTGCGGATCCTTTTCCGAAAGCGCGGAGACGACGGCCTGAAGCGAACGCTGGCGCTCTTGCCCGGGCGCGAGTTGAAGGACCCACGCCTTCGCCGCGGCGCCATCTTTCTCGGCCCAGGAACGGACCGCAGCCGAGACCATCATGCTTCGCTCCGCCGCCGTACCCGTGGTCTGCGCGAAGCCGAGCGCGGCCTGCGGATCGGCTTCCGCCCATTTCGAGAAAAGCATCGAGATGAGCATCATTTTCTTGCGCTGATTCGGGAGGTTTTGCGTCGCCTCGAGGACCGGCCGGATCTGTTTTGGATCGAGGCCTTCGATGAGGTTGCTGAGCTCGTTAAAGCCGTGACGATCCGAAGACATGGCGAGCGCGTTTTTGATCGACGCGATCACGCTTTCCACCGTCGCCGGCTTCGCGCTCGCCTGCGGCGCGGCGCCGGAGCGGACGCCGGTGCGGTCGAGCACCGGCGGCGGCGGGATGAACCCCAGATTCATCGTCGCGTCCGGGGTGGCGGTGGTCGTGCCAGCACGCGGCGGAGGGAGCGCGTAACGATCGAGCGCGATCCCGGCGGCGAAGGCGCCGCCCGCGAGAAAAAGCCCGAGGTAGAGAGGCTTCACACGGCGAGACTAGCGGGGGATCGGACGGCGCTCAACTTCCACGCGCGTCGCGGCAGTGGTCGAGGGGGCGCTGTAGGTCATCCCGAGCGGAGCGCAGCGGAGTCGAGGGATCTTCTGGGAAGCTCCGTCGCCGCGAGGGAACGAACGCGGGAGGGAACTTCGCATTTACGCTTCCCGGTTTTTCCACGGGATCCCTCGGCTTCGCTCGGGATGACCGTTGCTCCCAAATTACCTAGAGGATTTTCACCGGGCATTCGGGGAGCGCTTTCAAAAAAGCGCGCCCATAGGTTTTCGTGACGATCCGGTTGTCGAGCACGACGACGATGCCGGTATCGCTTTTCGTGCGGATGAGTCGGCCGACGCCTTGGCGGAATTTCAGAATCGCTTCCGGCAACGAGAATTCCGTGAAGGCGTCGCCGCCGCGCGCCTGGATGAGCTCGAGCTTCGCCTCGATCAGCGGATGATCCGGGGCCGCAAAGGGCAGCCGCGTGATGATCACATTCGAAAGCGCGTCGCCGGGCACATCGACGCCCATCCAAAAACTATCCGTGCCGAAGAGCACACTGCGCGGCGTGGTTTTAAACGCTTCGAGCAACCGCGTCCGCGGCATGCCCTGGCCCTGCACGAGCAGGTTCAGATTTTTGTCGTCGAAAAAATCCTCCATCTCGTCGGCCAGCGCCTGCATCGTGCGATAGCTGGTAAAGAGAACAAAGGCGCGGCCATTCGTGTCCTCGACAAAGTGCGCGATCCAATCGGCGAGCGCGGCGTTGTAACCTTCGGCGCATGGGTCGGGCATTTTGCGCACGACGAAAAGCTTCATCTGCTGCTGGAGATCGAACGGGCTCCCGAGCTGAAGCGCTTCGGCGTCGATTGCGCCGATCCGCCGGCGGAAATACATCAGGTCAGGCCGCCCGACCGCGAGGGTCGCGCTCGTCATGATGCTGCTGCAACCGTCGCGAAAAAGCATCCGGCGCAGGACCGGCGCGACGTCGATCGGCGCGGCGTTGAGGGTGAGATTCTGCTGCGCCTTCCCGGTGCGCTCGATCCAGTAAACGTATTCGTCCGCGCTTTGTTGCAGGAAAATCCCGATCCCTTCGCGCGCCTCGCCGATCCGGCGGCCGAGCTCCTGCAGTTCGGTCTTGAGGAATTCGTCCTCGGTCTTCCGCACCACTTCGCGGATCCGCGCCGGCAGACTCGTGAGG
>JBPCRH010000220.1:0-2748 GCA_050997075.1 Chthoniobacterales bacterium | reverse complement strand
CTATTCTTCGAGCAAGGCGGCCATCATTGCGCTCACGAAAGTTTCCGCGCGGGAGTTGGCGCGGCAGCAGATCACGGTCAACGCCATCGCACCCGGGTTTATCGACGTCGGCATGAGCAAGGGCATGCCCGATGAGGTGACGGAAAATTTCAAAAAACAAATTCCGCTCGGTCGTCTCGGCGACGCGCACGAAATCGTGGATGCTGCGCTTTTCCTCGCGTCTCCGATGGCCAGCTACATCACCGGCCACGTTTTGAACGTGAACGGCGGCTACTACATGGGCTGACGTGCGCGATCGTCGCGCCTACGCGCGCGACGGCGTTCGCCCTGCCACCAGTGCGAGCAGGAGTGAGATCGCGCCGACGACGATGTTCAGCCAGGCCACGGCGTAATTCACGTTAAAGAACCGCACCGTCAGCTCATCCGGGCCCGGGACGAAGCGCAGAATTCCCACCGCCAAAAGAAGCAGGCCAAGAAAGATGCAAAAGCCGCGGGCCGCGCGGCGCATTCCGAGAAAAATCGCGAGCAATCCCAGCACCACGTGAATGGTCGCGTGCGTCGAGTTCGTGCTCAGCACTCCGAAAACGACCGGGTTGAAGAATCCCCAAATTCCTTCGATGAGAAGGAAAATTCCGATGACGATGGCGAACGCGTTTAGTGCTTTCATCTCGTTAGCAGAAACGGATCAACCCCAACGGACGGCCGCCTCGGGCGCACGAAAATCGCGCTTGTTGCTCGACGCCGAGCCGGTCTTTGCCGCATTCTACGGTTCGTGACGCCGACCGATTATCTGACCATTTCGACCCCTTTTCTCACCAACCTCGCGCTTCTCATTTTCCGAGTCGTTTTCGGCGTTTGTTTCATCGTGCACGGGCTCGGCAAACTGGGCGTAGTCGGGCCAGGCAACATGAAGGGTTTCACCTCATGGTTGAAATCGCTCGGATTTCCCGCGCCAGCATTGCAGGCGCGCATGGCGATGCTGACCGAACTGCTCGGCGGCACGCTCATTGCCCTCGGCCTCGGCACGCGCGTCGCCGCCATCTTTTGTTGCGCGACGATGCTGGTGGCGGCGTTCGTCGGTCACAAGAGCGGCGGTTATTTGATTACGAATAATCCGCCCGGCAACGAATACGCGCTCAATCTCGCGGCGCTTATGCTCGTTCTGATCCTGCTCGGCCCCGGCATTTACTCGCTGGATCATCTTCTCTTCTTCGCGCGCTGACGCGAACGGATTGCAATCAACCGCCCGGCTGGATAGCAATCGAGAGGTGAACGTCTTCATCGCGCGCGACGGCTCGATCATCGGGGAATACCCGCGAGAGGAACTGGAGTCGCTCGCACGCAGCGGGAACATAGAGCGCGCGGATCACTATTGGCACGACGGGATGGAGGATTGGCTGCCCTTGCCCGATTTGCTCGGGGCCAAGGCTTGGGAACCGCTCCCGCCCGTACGCGATCCTGAACCCGCCCGGGCAATCGTAGTCGAACCAGCCGCAAAGTCTGCGCCCGCAACCAGCCCGCGTCCGCCGCTGTCGCCTTCCGTCCGATACGGCAGCATCGCGGGCGGAGTTCTGCTGTTGCTCCTGCTCCTCTTTTTTCTCGTCAAACCAGCAAAACGCGAGCAGAGCGCGCCCACAGAAATCGTGGTCCCGCAAGACGCGCAGACCTCGAACCAAATCCGCGACAGCGCGGCGGCGGACTTGCGCGCAAAAATCGAGCGCCTGCCCGGCACGGCCACGCCACCATTGAACGCCTTTTACTACGACGTGCGCGTGAACATGAACCGCACGGTCGACCCCCGCGCGCCGTGGACCGCGATCATGCGCGGCTTCGAGAACGTGATCGATCCGCAGACTCAGCAAACGCTCAAGCGCACCGAGTTCGCCCTCACGGTGGATTTCCGCGACGGGCAATGAATTTACAAACGCTACCACGCCGCGACCTCGAACCTCACCGACGGGACCACGACCGAGACCGATTCCGATCACCAAAGTCCGACGCCGCCGAGCATCGTCGGGATGATGGGGTTGAAGACCTAGCTTTGACCGAAGGGCACCGCCGTCCGCGGTATTACGCGCATTAACAACGCCGGGGATGTCGAACGAGCGTGGCTGCTCGGCGGCCTTGCGGTCGCGGGCAACTCCAGGAAATCGCCGACCGCGAAAAAAAAGAACGGCCAGAGCAGATTTTTCGAAACCTGTGTCTCCAACTCCCGTAATCCCTACTGAAGCAACGATTGGCGCATCCTTCGCGTGACGCGAGGGTCGCTGTTCAGGTTAGGTCCGGTCGCCCGTCGGTCGCCCCGGCGGGCGGCCCAGCTTGGGCCAGGTCGTCATTCTTTCACGACCGCTCGATCTCGATCTCGGGCGAAACCTCCTCGCTGACTCCTGAAACCGCTTCCGCCGTTGGGCTAAAGGCCAATCCAAACTCCTTGCGCTGGATGGGCTTGGTCACAACCGACCAGCGCGTTCCCGCGGGCGCCGCTTTCGCTGGCTCCACCTTCACCCGCAACGTGATGGGCCGCGTCACGCCGTGCATGGTCAATTCCCCCGAAATCTCACCCGCGTCGGCTGCCGTCTGTTTCACGCTGCGACTGCGAAAGACGATCTCGGGGAATTTCTCCGCATCGAAGAAATCCGCGCTGCGCAAGTGCTCGTCCCGTTTCTTGATCTTCGTGTCGATGCTCGCCACCTGGATCTGCACCACGATCGAGGAGCGCTCTGGTTGTTTCGGGTCGAACTCAATCGT
>JBPCRH010000210.1:0-3060 GCA_050997075.1 Chthoniobacterales bacterium | reverse complement strand
CATGAATTCCCCGCGTCCGTGCACGCGCTCGGGCCGGTCCGCGGCAGCTACGGTTACAGCGGGCGCTACGTTCCGTGGCTGAAGGAAAACCGCGCGCGCTTCGACGCGGTCGTGGTGCATGGCCTCTGGCAATATTCGAGTTTTGGCGCCTGGCGCGCGCTCCACGGAACGGCGACGCCGTATTTCGTTTTTCCGCACGGGATGCTCGATCCGTGGTTCAAGCGCACCTATCCGCTGAAGCACGTGAAGAAAATGTTCTACTGGCCCTGGGGCGAATATCGCGTCCTGCGCGACGCCGCGGCGGTGCTTT
The DNA here is from genome assembly GCA_050997075.1 of Chthoniobacterales bacterium. Lineage (GTDB taxonomy): Bacteria > Verrucomicrobiota > Verrucomicrobiia > Chthoniobacterales > UBA10450 > Palsa-1392. The sequence goes on along the minus strand of JBPCRH010000210.1, from coordinate 2,750 downwards.
TCACCTCGGAGGAAGAGAAACGGCAGGCGCGCGAATCTTTCGCGCTCTATCACGCGAAGGAGGTTGTCGTGAACTACGGGACGGCCACGCCGGAGGTCGATTGGGCGGCGGCGCAGGAGGAGTTTTTTGCGAAATTCCACGAGCTGCGCGGACAGAAGTTTTTCCTTTTTCTTGGCCGGTTGCACGAAAAGAAGGGCGCCGACCTGCTGATACAAGCCTTCGCATCGTTAGGCGAAAAACACGGGCGGCTCGTCATCGCTGGTCCCTGTGCGGATGACAGCTACCGCCAGCAGCTGCGCGAACTTGCGCGCGGTCTCCCGGTGACTTTTACGGGGATGTTGAGCGGGAATCTGAAGTGGGGCGCGCTCCGGGCCGCGGATGTTTTTGTGCTGCCGTCGCATCAGGAAAACTTCGGAATCGCAATCGCCGAAGCGCTCGCCTGCGGCACACCGGTTTTGATTTCCGATAAAGTAAATATCTGGCGGGAAGTCGTGAAAGATGGCGGCGGGTATGCGGAGAGCGACGATCTTGCCGGAACGAAACGACTGCTCGAACGCTGGCTCGCGGTCACGCCGGCGATGCGGGCGGAGATGAGTGCGCGAGCGCGGAATTCCTTTGCGCGGCGCTTTGAGATCAATCAGGCGGTTGATTCTTTTTTGGAGGTATTGCAATCGGCGCGATGAAGCGAGGCGGAGTACAGGACTGTAGACGCCCTCCCTCTGGGAGGCGCGGCGGACAGCGGGATTTGCCGGGTCGGCGTCGCACTCGCGCTTCGCAGAGCGAAGCGTCTACAGGGGATTGCGCGATGAAGATCACGCTCGTTACCGGTCCGCGCAGCCGCGGCCGGTCGTTAGGCTGAAGTTGCTCGACCTCTTCTATTCGCTCCGGGTGCGCGCCGTAGACATTTTAAGACCAACGCTTTCTGGCTGCCGATGCTCGTGCGCAGGACGGATCGCGGACTCGTTTACGTCCACATGCAGCGTGGGTCGAAGGGACAGATGCGCTGGTATGCCCACGTCGAGCGGCTCTGCGCGGTCTCGCGGACGACATCATCGCGGAAGCGCCGCCGGTCCGGGAAAAAGTGCGGGTTTTGCCGAACGCGCTTCCGTTTTCGATTGATCGCACGCCGATTTTGAGAGGCGATCCCCGATCGAATTTCTTCAATTCTGTTAATCCCGTCTCTCCCCTCCCCGCGATGGCGCTCGCTCCCGCGCTTCGCCGAGCGAAGCGTCTACAGCGCGACGACGGAAAACGATCTTGCAAATGATGGCTCGGTGGGAATCCTCAGCGCGATGCGCAAAACCCGAATCATCTGCACCCTCGGCCCGGCTTCGGAAAGTGCGGAGACGATCCGGCGAATGATCGCCGCCGGGACGGATGTTTTTCGGCTGAACATGAGCCACGCGCAACATGACTGGGTGCGCGAAATCGTCCCCCGCGTGCGGACGATCGCGGCGGAACTCGGGCGCGGCATCGCCATCCTCCTCGATACGCAGGGACCGGCAAGCCGAACCGGGCCGGTCGCGCAGGAGCTCGAGCTCGCGGTCGGGGACATTCTCGAAATCCGCCTGCCGACCGTGGCGAGCCAGGAGAAAAACTCGATCACGGTGAACTACGACCTGATCAATGACGTGTCCTTAGGCGACACCGTCCTGCTCGATAACGGCATGATGCAGTTGCGCGTGCTCGAGAAGGGCGACAAGCGAATCCGCTGCAAGGTGCTCACCGCCGGTAGCCTCGGGTCGCATCGACACGTGAACCTGCCGGGCGTGCACGTGAATCTCCCGGCGTTAACCGAAAAGGATCTTGCCGATGTCGCGCTCGGCGTGGAGGTCGGGGTTGATTTTGTCGCGCTCAGTTTTGCCCGGCAACGGCGCGACCTCGATGAGCTCCGCAAAGTTTTGCGCGAAAAAGGCAGCAGCGCCGGGGTCATCGCCAAGATCGAAAGCGCGGAAGCCGTCGGCCAGATCGACGAGATGATTTACGGGTCGGATGTCGTGCTCATCGCGCGCGGCGATCTCGGGATCGAATGCCCAATGGAAGACCTCCCAATCGTGCAGCGGCGGATCGTGCAGCATTGCCTCCGGCTCGGCAAACCGGTCGTGGTCGCGACCCACTTGCTCGAGTCGATGGTGGAAAATCCGGTGCCGACGCGGGCGGAAATCAGCGACGTGGCCAACGTCGCCTTTGAGCAGGCCGACGCGATGATGTTAACCGGCGAGACCACTTCCGGGCGTTATCCGGTCGCGTGCGTGAAGGTGCTCGATAAAGTCGCGCGCCGGATCGAGCGGAGCGGCGGCGCCGGTTATGCCAAGGGCGCGCTCCTGGAAAATAACCGCCAGAAAACCGTCTCCGCGGCGGTCACCCTCGCCGACTCGCTCGCGCGCTCCAAGCTGATCGTCTTCACCCGGCACGGCACGATGGCGCGGAACGTCTCGAACCTGCGCCCCGAGCACGCTCCGATCTTCGCCTTCACGCCTAATGAAAGCGTCTATCGCCAGCTCGCGATCTGCTGGGGCACGCACCCGGTGCAGATCGATTTCACCGAGGACCCGAATGCGACGATCGAGGCCGCGGTGCAATACCTGCGCGCGCACGGGCTGATCGAACCGGAGGATAATCTAGTGATCATCAGCGACGTCCGGGCCGGCTCCGCCCTGGTCGATTGCGTGCAGCTTCGGAAGGTGTAAGCGCGGTCATCCCGAGCGAAGCGCAGCGAAGCCGAGGGATCCCGTGGCGCTGCCGTGAAG
>JBPCRH010000106.1:0-3945 GCA_050997075.1 Chthoniobacterales bacterium | reverse complement strand
GCCTAACGAAAAGCGCCAGCTTTGCTTTCAGCGGATTGGCGGTGCTCGCGCTGGCCGCGCTCACCCTCATTTTTCTCGTGCAAAGCCTGCCGGTCTGGGGGCAGGAAGGGCTCGGTTACATCACGGGCACGAAATGGTTTTATCGTGCCAACCTCTTCGGCGCGCTCCCGATGATTTACGGCACGGTCGTGGTCGCGTTGATCGCGCTTCTCCTGGCCGCGCCGATTGGAATTGGCGCCGCTATTTTCACCTCCGAATTTCTCCCGCCGCGGCTCCGGCTCGGGGTTAAGATCACGATCGAGCTGCTCGCCGGTGTGCCCTCGGTCGTCTACGGGCTGCTCGGGATTCTGTTTTTGCGGAACTGGATTTACGATCTCTTCGCCGGCTTCGATCCCCTGAGCGGCGACACACTGCTGACCGCCGGGATCTTGTTAGGCGTGATGATTCTCCCCACCGTCATGACCCTGGCCGACGACGCCCTGCGCGGGGTGCCGGCCGAGCAACGCCGGGCCGCCCGCGGCCTTGGCCTAACGGCGAGCGAGACGGTCCTCGGCGTGTCGCTGCCGCAGGCGAAACGCGGTTTGGTCGCCGCGCTCCTCCTCGGGCTGGGCCGCGCGCTCGGCGAGACGATCGCGGTTTATCTCGTGATCGGCCGCCAGGACAACAATCTCCCGCAGAATATCTTCTCGGTCCGCGCCTGGCTTGAGGCGGGGCAGACACTTTCCACCAAACTCGGCGGCTCGGAAACGAACATCGCTTACGGCGGCTCGCTCCATTGGGCGGCGATGGTCGGGCTCGCCCTCGTCCTGATGGCGATGGTGCTCGCAGTCACAATCGCGGGCGCGTGGCAACGGAGGACGAACGATGCGGCGCGCGTTTAACTTCCTCCTCCCCGCGTTCTGCGGCCTCTGCACTTTGCTGGCCTGCGCACTTTTTCTCGGGCTCGTTTTCGTGATCGCGCAACGCGGCCTGCCTGCCATGAGTTGGAGATTTATCACCGAGCAGATCCGCCAGGTCGGCGCCGAAGGGGGAATTTTCTATAACCTTGTTGGAACCCTTATCCTCATCACCGCTGCGCTTGTGGTCAGCGCGCCGATCGCGACCGCGCTCGCGCTGACCCACGCGGTTTACCTGCGCGGCGCGGCCGCGAAATCGCGCCTCGGCTTGTTCCTCTACACGCTCAACGGCATCCCCTCGATCGTCTTCGGCATCTTCGGCTTCATTGTTTTCGTAAACTATCTCGGCTGGGGCAAATCCTGGCTGACCGGCGGCCTCCTGCTCGCCATTATGATTCTACCGACCGTGACCGTTGCCCTGATCGAGCGCATCAAAGCGCTCCCTGCGAAATATGTCGAAGCCGCCACCGGCCTCGGGCTGCGTCCTTCGCAGGTCATCTGGTCGGTGATTTTGCCGCAATCGTGGAGCGGGCTCATCACCGGTTCGCTTCTCGGCCTCGCGCGGGCGGCGGGCGAGACCGCGCCGATCATGTTTACGGCCACTATTTTTGCCGGCGCGACCTTGCCGCACGGCGTGCGGGAAAGTCCGGTTCTCTCCCTGCCGTATCATATTTTTATCCTGGCGCAGGATTCCTTCGACCCGGCGGTGGGCGCGAAACTCTGGGGCTCGGCGTTAGTCTTGCTCGCGCTCGTCTTCGCGCTGAGTGTCGTGGCCCTGCCGTTCCGGCTGCGCATGCACGACGAAGCTCATGGATAAATCCCGCACCAGCCGCCAGGACGACACCGCCGTCGCAACGCGGAATGTCTTCCGCGTCTCGAACCTGAGCGTGATCGCGCACGGCAAGACCATCCTGACCCAGGTCAACGTCAAGATCGAAGCGAACCAGGTCTTCGGAATCATCGGGCCATCCGGCGCGGGCAAGAGCACCTTCCTGCGCTGCCTCAATCGACTCTCCGATCTCACTCCCGAACTGAAGGTAGACGGGCGAATCGAGTACCGCGGACAGTCGATCAACGATCCGGCGATCGATCCCGACGCTTTGCGCGCTCGGATCGGGTTCCTTTTTCAACAACCGGTCGTGTTCCCAAAAAGCGTGCGCGAAAACGTCCTCTTCGGCTTGCGCCACCTGCGCCGGCTCCAGCGCGCCGCGCTCGCGGAAGCAGCCGAGCGGGCGTTGACCGAAGCCGCGCTTTGGAACGAAGTGAAAGATCGCCTCGACGACTCCGCGCTCACTCTTTCCGTCGGCCAGCAGCAACGTCTCTGCCTCGCCCGCGCGCTCGCGACCGAGCCGGAAGTGATCCTGATGGACGAACCAACCAGCGCGCTCGATCCCAAGTCGACCCAGGCGATCGAGGATCTGATCCTGAGTTTAAGAGAACGCCACACCATCGTGCTCGTGACTCACAACCTCGGCCAGGCGCGGCGCGTGACCGACTGGCTGGCCTGCCTTTGCCTGCGCGAAGGCGGCGGGACGATCGCGGAGACCGCCTGTTGCGACGCGCTCTTGGAGAACCCGCAATGTCAGGAAGTCGTGGAATATCTAGGGGCCGGAGATACTCTTCCGTCGTCGTGAACCGTTTCACCGCTCCGGCACTCGAAGACGGGGATTCTCCAAGTCAACGTCGGCAAACTCTGCAACCGGACCTGCATTCACTGCCAAGTGAACGCCAGCCCGAAGCGGAAGGAGATCATGACCCGCGAAACGATCGATCGCGTGCTCGACTGGCTCGTCAAGACCGGGATGCTGACCGTCGACCTGACCGGCGGCGCACCGGCTGGAAGTCGGTTTCTTCCACCACGAACGGCCTTGGTCGGCTTAGCGCTTACCTTATCGCGCCGATCGTGGGCCGCCTGCTTGGTGCCGGCATCTATCGAGTCGTCTTTCAACCCGGCTATCGCGCGTGATTACAGTTACTCTCACAGCTCCGACCGAACAGGATCGTCCGCCCTTCCTGCCCCTCACCTCGCTCGATGCGGTTTGGTTCCAAGTCGCGGGCACGCTCTGCAATTTGCGTTGCAATCACTGCTTCATCTCCTGCGCGCCCGATAATCACACGCTCGGGCTGATGAGTTTCGCGCAGTTCAAACCGCATCTCGACGAATCCGTCCGGCTGGGGGTGAAAGAGTATTACTTCACCGGCGGTGAGCCCTTCATTAACCCGGAGATCTTCGAGATTCTGGAGGCGACGCTCGCGGTCGGCCCCGCCACGGTGCTGACCAATGCCACCCGTTTCGACGACGAGAAAATAGCTACGCTCGTTAGGCTGCGCGACACTTTCGATTACACCCTCGAGCTGCGGGTGAGCATCGACGGCTTCTCGCCCGCGACGAACGATCCCATCCGCGGACCCGGCACTTTTGCGCGCGCGCTCGGGGGCGTGCGCCTGCTCGTCGCGGCCGGGTTCCTGCCCATCATCACCTCGATGCGCTCCTGGCCAATGCATGAAGACGACGAGTTTTTGCGTGAGTTCAAAGCGCGTCTGGCAGAAGTCGGTTACACCCGGCCGCGGATGAAGCTCCTGCCTTCGCTCAAGATCGGGCAGGAAGCTTTGCGCGATCAGCCTTATGGCAAATATGAATTCATCACCGAGGAGATGATGCAGGGCTACGACGTCGAGCAGCTGCTTTGTCACAACAGCCGCGTTGTAAGCGATCGCGGCGTGCACGTCTGCCCGATCCTGGTCGATCGGCCGGATGCAAATCTCGGCGCCGATCTGCGCGAGGGAATGAAGGGCTACGAGCTGCGGCATCATGCCTGCATCACCTGTTATCGTTTCGGCGCGCTCTGTTCGAATGCGGGTTCGCAGGGATTGGAAGGAACCCGCCTCGCCCGCTCCGGCTCCGAGGCGAATCCGGCGCTGGGCGCTGCGCCTAACGAACGCTGAGATGAGCGTCTGCGCACAACTCCGGGTAGCGACCGCGTTTCGCGGGGTGGTTGACGCGTTCCCCAGAGAAGAAATTTTCGAACAGCGCGGGCGACATGAGAAA
>JBPCRH010000101.1:0-4857 GCA_050997075.1 Chthoniobacterales bacterium | reverse complement strand
TTCGTCGTTGCGATTCGCGCCCGGCTTCCGCAGGGTGAGCGGGCATGAAGGAGAAGGAACGCAGCCAGGGAGCCGAAGTGCGCGCGGCAGGGGTGCTCTATCGCACGTGGGCGCCCGGACACGACCGCGTCGACGTCGTCCTCTACGATGCGCGCGGCGAGGTCGCGCGGACGGTCTCGTTAGGCAAAGAAGCGGACGGTTACTTCTCCGCGGTCGATCCGGAAGGGCGCGCGGGCGACCGCTATAAATACCGCTTCAATGGCCAGGAGTGGCCTGATCCGGCTTCGCGGAGCAACCCCGACGGCGTGCACGGCGCGGCCGTAGTGATCGATCCACGCGACTTTTCCTGGCACGACGAAGCCTGGGTCGGCCCGCCCCTCGCTGACCTCGTCATCTACGAGTTGCACCTCGGGACCTTCACGTGGGAGGGAACTTTCCGGGGCGCGATCGAGCGGCTCGATGATCTCGTTAGGCTGGGAGTGAGCGCGCTCGAGATCATGCCGGTGGCCGCTTTTCCGGGCGCACGGAATTGGGGTTACGATGGCGTGCTCCTCTACGCCCCGGCGCGAGTCTATGGCACGCCTAACGACTTCCGCGCGCTCGTCGATGCGGCGCATGCGCATGGCCTCGCAGTCATCCTCGATGTCGTCTACAACCATCTCGGGCCGGACGGCAACTACCTCGGGACTTACAGCCCGGCTTATTTCCATCCGGAGCACAAAACGCCCTGGGGCGATGCCTTCAACTTCGAGCTCAAACCGGTCCGGGAATTCTTCGCGGAGAATCCGGAGTACTGGCGGCGCGAGTTCCACATCGATGGCTTTCGGCTCGATGCGACGCACGCGATTGTCGATGCTTCGGAGCCGCATTTTCTGGCCGAAGTGGCCGAGCGGGTGCATTCGTTAGGCGGGTTTGTCACGATCGAGGACGAGCGAAATGAGCCGCGCCTCCTCCTCCCGGTCGAACAAGGCGGCCTCGGGCTCGACGGTTCGTGGGCGGATGATTTTCACCACGTTGTGCGCGTTCTTCTCACCGGCGAGCGCGAAGGTTACTACGGTTCCTATCAGGGGACGCTCGATGAATTGACCGAGACGTTGCGCGACGGCTGGCTCCTGCACGGCGACGCGCGGCAGCGGAAGAGTGCGGCCGAAGCCGCGGAATGCGCCGAGCTTCGCCCGGATCAGCTCGTCTTCTGCATTGCGAATCACGATCAGGTTGGGAATCAGGCTTTCGGCCGGCGTCTGCAGCAGCTCTGCTCGCCGGAGGAGTATCGCGCGGCGTCGGCGCTGCTTTGCCTCGCGCCCTACACGCCGTTGCTTTTCATGGGCCAGGAGTGGGCGGCTTCAGCGCCGTTTCAGTTCTTTACCGATTACGGTGCGGAACTCGGCCGACTGACGACGCTGGGCCGGCGCGAAGAGTTTAAAAGCTTCTCGCTTTTTCGTGACCCGGCGGCGCGCGCACAGATTCCAGATCCGCAGGCGAAAGAGACTTTTCTGCGTTCGAAGCTGGACTGGACGGAACTCGATCGCGGCGGGCACGCGGCGACCTTGCGCCTCTACGTCGAGTTGCTGCGTCTACGCCGGACAATGCCGGCATTGCAAGACCGGGCGCGCGACAACTGGAAAGTGTCGCAGGCGGCTGACGGGATTCTGCAGATGACCTTCGGTGTTCGCTCGCCGGAGCGATGCGCGGTGCTCGTGGATCTCACCGGCGGCCACGAAGATCCGCTGCGGGACGATGCGCGCTGGGAGTTGCTGCTTTCGACTAACGAGGAGCGTTTCGGCGGCACGGCTTCAGCGCCTTTTTCTCAACCCGAAGCGCGCGTCCTGCGGATGACCGCTGGAGATTGACCCGGCGGCGGGCCCAGCGAAAATGCCAAACGAACGCGCACGTGCGCTGCTCCTTTGAAAACCAAGATCATTTCCCTGGCGGAGTTGGCCCTCCGCGCGGACACGATGCGCGCGGCGAACGAGAAACTCGTGCTGACGAATGGCTGCTTCGATTTGCTCCACGTCGGGCACGTCCGCTACCTCGCGCAGGCCCGGGCTTTGGGCGATTTTCTCGCCGTAGCACTAAACGGGGATGAATCGGTGCGCGCACTAAAAGGCGCAGGCCGCCCGCTAAACTCCGCGGTTGATCGCGCCGAGGTGCTCGCTGCCCTGGAGTGTGTGGATTTTGTGACGATTTTTCCGGGCGTGCGCGCAACGGAAGTGATCGCGGCCGTCCGGCCGGCGATCTACGCGAAGGGCGGCGACTACACGGTCGAGAGCTTGAATCCGGAGGAGGTTGCAGCGTTACGAACGGCGGGCGCGGAGGTGCAAATCGTGCCACTCATCCCGGGCAAATCGACCTCTGCTATTCTCGCCCGGATGCAGAAATCGTAACGTGGTGAAGCGCGTGCAAGTCGGGATTCTGGGCTCGGGCAAAGGCTCGAACTGCCGGGCAATCCTGGAGAAAATCCAGAGCGGCGAGCTGGCGGCCGCCGTCCCGATCGTGATCTCCGACGTGCCGGGCGCGGGTATTCTGGAGATTGCGCGGGAGTTTGACGTGCCCACGCTGGTGCTGCCGCAAGGCCAATGGCGGACCAAACTCGAGCCCGTCACGGAAGAGCTTCTCGTTAGGCAACTGCGCGCCGCGGGCGTCGAATTGATCGCACTCGCGGGCTTCATGCGCATCGTGAAGGCGCCGCTGCTCGAGGCTTTTCCCCGGCGGATCATCAATGTGCATCCGTCGCTGTTGCCGAAATTTCCCGGTCGCGAAGCGTGGGCGCAGGCCCTTCAGGCCGGGGAGAAGAAAAATGGTTGCACCGTCCATTTCGTCGATGCCGGCGTCGATACGGGCGAGATCATCGCGCAGCGCGAGGTGCCGATTTTGCCTAACGACACGCCCGCGTCCCTGCACGCCCAAATCCAGTTGGCCGAGCGGGAACTTTACCCGCAGGTCATCGCGCAGTTCGGCCGGGAAATGGTGGCGGCGACGCTTTAGTTGCGCTCGGGTTTCTGATCGCGCTCGAGCAATTCCTGCATCGCCTGCGCGGGGTGTTTGCCTCGGTGGAGGACGGCGTAAACCTGGTCGATAATCGGCGTGTCGACGTTTAGTTTCCGCGCGCATTCGAAGGCGCTCCGGGCGGTGGGAATTCCCTCGGCAACCGTTTTCATTCCGTCCGTGACCTCGGCCACGCTTTTGCCTTGGCCGAGTTGCTCGCCGACGCGACGATTCCGGCTGTGGCGACTGAAGCAGGTCGCGACGAGATCGCCCGCTCCGCTCAGCCCCTGAAAGGTGCGCCCTTCCCCGCCCATGGCCACGCCGAGCCGGAAGAGCTCGGCCAACGCACGAGTGACGAGGGCCGCATTGGAGTTGTCTCCGAGACCGAACCCGTCGCTCACCCCGGCAGGGATGGCGAAGATGTTTTTGAGCGCGCCACCCAGCTCGATCCCCACAATTTCGTGGCTCGTGTAAACGCGGAACCGCGAGCTGCCCAGAGCTTGCTGGAGCTGCTCGGCAATCGACTCGTCGCGGCAGCCGAGGACGGTCGCGGTCGGCAGGCCTTGGGCGACTTCGATCGCGAGATTTGGACCGGAGAGAACGGCGACCGGATTCGCCGGGAACTGCTCCGCGATGATCTCGCTCATGCGCAGGCCGGTGCCGTGCTCGATCCCTTTGGTGCAGCTTAGGAACACAGCCGCGTTATTATTGAGCGCCGGGCTCAGGCGTGCGGCTACATCGCGGAGCGCGAACGAGGGCGTCACAAACGCAATCAATTCCGCGGACGCGCAATCCGCAAGGTCGCTGGTGAGGGTGATACCCGCGGGAAGCTCTACCCCGGGAAGATAGTCCGGATTCGCCCGGGTCCGGGAGATTTCCCGGACTCGTTCTGGGGTGTGACCCCACAGCGTGACCTCATTGCCGCGCTGCGCCCAGACCACGGCCAGCGCGGTGCCCCATCCCCCCGTGCCGAGAATCGCTACTCGCATTACTTGTTTCCGAAGCGGTGTTCGGTGCCGTGCAGGAGACTGTGCATGTTCGAACGATGCCGCCAGATCACGACGGCTGCGATAAGAATCGAGAATGGGAGGAGCGCAACACCGCGGAGCGCGTGAAAGTGCAGATAAAGCGCGACGAACAAGGGAAGAAAAGCAGCCGCAAAAATCGAGGCCACGGAGACATAACGAGTGGCGTAAAACAGGAGGAGCCAAATGGCCAAAACCGAAAGCATCGCGATCGGCATGAGGCCGAGGAGGACGCCCGCCGAGGTCGCGACGCCTTTACCCCCACGAAAACGCAGCCAAACCGGAAAGGTGTGACCCAAAATGCACGCTAGCCCGCCGCAGATTTCGACAATTTCGGGGTGAAGTATCTGCGGCGATCTCGCGGCAAGTGCCCACGCGACCGCGACGGCTAATAAGCCCTTCAGCGCGTCGAGGGAAAATACCGTGTAGCCCCACTTTTTTCCCATGACCCGAAGGATATTGGTTGCTCCAATATTCCCGCTGCCGTGTTTCCGAATGTCGACTCCGCGCGCTCGGCTGATGAGCAATCCGTTTGGGCAAGATCCCAAAAGATACCCGACGCCGACGCCAACGCCGGCCGAGTATACAAATATCGGATCTAAATACATATTGACGAGTTGTTTAGATAATTTTTTCTTAACCAGATATTCAATATCCCGACATCGCTTGGATTCACCCCGCTGATCTCAGCGGCTTGACCGAGCGTCGCTGGGCGAAGTGCGGTGAGCTTTTGACGCGCCTCTTTTCGCAAGCCCGGCACAACGTCGTAATCAAGTTCTGCGGGTATCCCGTGGGTTCGCGCCTTTCGCAACGCGCGAACTTGGTCCTCTTCCCGACTGATGTAGCC
>JBPCRH010000100.1:0-3128 GCA_050997075.1 Chthoniobacterales bacterium | reverse complement strand
ACCCCGCACCAGCGCGTTTCTTTCGCGGAGGTTTTCCAGCACGGTCACGCCCGCCTTTTTGGCACCATCGTGGTCACTTATTTTTTCACCATCACCGGGTTCGCGATCATGACCACGCTCTTCGCGCTCCTGACCAATCGGCATTTCGGCTCCGACGCGCGTCAGACCGGTTACCTCTTCGGTTTCATCGGCATCATCAGCGTGATTTTGCAGGGCGGCTTGATCGGGCGGCTCGTGAAAATGTTTGGCGAAACCGCGCTCGCCCGCACCGGACTTTTCTTCCTCGCCGTCTCGCTCACCCTCCTGCCGCTGGCGCATTCGCTCCCGATGCTCCTCGTGGTTTGCGGCGCGATCGCGATCGCCACCGGCCTCGTCAACCCGACCCTCAACGGTCTCGCGTCGCAAATGATCGATCGCAGCTACCAGGGCCGCGCGCTCGGTTTGATGCAGGCGGCCGGGAGCGTCGGGCGGCTCGTCGGACCATTGTTAGGCGGCTGGCTCCTCATGTTCGATCTCGGGTTTCCGGTCGCGCGTTATGCGCGCACGCCGCTCTTCGTCAGCGGCGGCATTCTCCTCATCGCCTTCGCGCTCGCCTTGACCTTGCGCAAGCCCGTCGGCGATCACCTGCCGCCGGTCGCTCCTGCACGCGCGGAAGTCTGATCCACGCCCCGCGCGCAATCGTCCGGGAAACGCGCCGCTCCCCGGCGCTCGGTCGCCAGTTTCCGATCGCACCGTAAAGTAGCCGGATGAAGCGCGCATTTTTCCTCACTCTCGGCGGCATCGGACTCGGCACCTGGGCGGTCTCGCGGTTCGTCCGGAGCGGTTACTCCTTCATGGGAAAATCGGTCGTCATCACCGGTGGCTCGCGCGGGCTCGGGCTCACGATCGCGCGTCGGATCGCGATGGAAGGCGCGCGCATCGCCCTTCTCGCCCGGAACAAGGAAGAGCTCGAAACCGCCTGCCGCGAGCTGCGCGGGATCGGCGCGGAAGCGCTCGCAGTCCCCTGCGATTTGCTCGATCGCGGGCAGTCGTTAGGCGCGATCGAGACCGTGATGGATCGCTTTGGTGCGATCGACGTCCTGAGCAACAACGCCGGCATCATCGAGATCGGTCCGCTCGAAAACATGCGCCGCGCCGACTTCGAGAAATCGATGCAGCTGCACTTCTGGGCGCCTTTCAATTTGATCCAGCAAGTCACCCCGCACATGCGCCGGCAGGGCGGGGGACGCATCGTCAACATCGCCTCGATCGGCGGGAAATTGGCGGTGCCGCACATGGCGCCCTACAGCATGAGCAAATTCGCGCTTGTCGGCCTCTCCGATGCCTTTCGCTCCGAGCTCGCGGCCGACGGTATCCGCGTCACCACCGTCACGCCCGGGCTCATGCGCACCGGCTCGCAGGTGCACGCGCAGTTCAAAGGTAATCACGGCGCGGAGTACACCTGGTTTTCCCTTTCTGCCGCGCTCCCGTTTACGTCCGTGAAAGCCGAGCGCGCAGCACTAAAAATCGTCGAGGCCTGCCGGCGCGGCCAAGCCTCGCTCATTATCGGTCTGCACGCGCGCGCGGGGATTATCGGCAACGCGCTTTTCCCCAGTCTTACCGGCGAGCTCATGAAAGTGATCGCCCGGCTCCTCCCCTCCGCGGTCGGTGTGGAAGGCGACGAGTTGAAATCGGGCGCCGAAGCGCGGGAAGAAACGCACCTGCCCGATTGGCTGAACCGCTTCGGCGACCAAGCCGTCGTGCGGCACAACGAGAGTTAGCGCCGCCTAACGAACTGGCGTGGCGATGGAAAAGGTGATGAATCCGCAAACGACCGCCATCAGCACCATCGCGAGGAGAAAGAGCGCATCCGCGATCCGCTCGAGCCGGCGAAAGTTCGCCGCCCCGCGCGCCCGTAGCGTCCAATAGGCCGCGAAGCAGGCGAGGAGAAACAACAGCGCGTCGAGCGCGAGGAGGTTGTCCGCGAGGGTGTCGATTTTTCCGACCGTGATCACGACCCGGATCAGGCCGATGACGGTGAGACAAACGCCGACCATGCCCGCCGAGACGGTGAAGATGTGAACGCAAAGATCTTCCCGCGCGTGTTTGGAATTCATCGGCGTCAATCTGCGCGCGGTCGCGGTTTAGTTCATCTGCTTTCCGGCTGGCTCGAGCTACAAGTAGCCTTCGCGCGGCGTTCCCGCTTGTCCTCCCGAACCGCGCTCGATTTATCATCCCGCGCCGCGCAGAGGGCGAGGGATTTCACAAGCGTCCTCCGACGTCGTTAGGCGAATGCGGGCCGTGCAACGCTTGCGAGATCCCTCTCCGCGCTTCGCCGGATTGGGATGACAAAAATGTGCGCGACTCGGGAGGAGAAACTTTAGTGCCCCGCGAATTCTATTCCCGGCTCGAAAGTGGTGCGGCGATGCTTTCGAGCGAGCGCCCTTCCGCGGCCACGCCGATCCACGCCTCGGTCAGGCCGCCGATGATCATGAGCACGGCGCCGACGAGATAACCAGCGAACAACCCCTTGCGCGAGCCCGTGCCGATGATCCAGCCGAACAGCACCGGCGCCGCCGCGCCGCCTGCGAGCGTGCCGACCGCGTAAAAGAGCGCGATCGCAAACGCCCGGATCTCGAGCGGAAAAATCTCGCTCACCGTCAGGTAAGCGGAGCTCGCCGCGGCCGAAGCGATGAAGAAAATCACCATCCACGCAAGCGTTTGTGTCCGCGCATCGAGCAGTCCGGCCTGGAAAAGCCAGCCGGTGAGTGCGAGCAAAATTCCCGAGAGAAGGTAGGTCGCGGTGATCATCGGTTTGCGTCCGATCGTGTCGAAGAGGTGCCCGATCACAAATGGCCCGAGCACATTCCCGAGCGCGAACGGGACGAGGTAAAGGCCCGCTCGTTCCGGCGGCACGCCGTAAAACTTCATCAGCACGAGCGGATAGGTGAAGAAGATCGCGTTATAGAAAAATGCCTGCGTGAGCATGAGCACGAGCCCGAGAAAAGAGCGCGCGCGATGCTCATGCGCGATCGCCTGCCAGACCTGGCGCAAGGGCGTGTGCGTGCGCGTGCGGACGCGCGTCATCGGCGTTTCGATGTTTGTTAGGCGCGCCGGCTCGATCCCGGCCTCGCGCCGATCAACGATCG
>JBPCRH010000034.1:0-5253 GCA_050997075.1 Chthoniobacterales bacterium | reverse complement strand
GCGCGGGGTTGTGCCTGCCGATGGCAGACCGGGCCCTTGCAGCGACGCTGAAACCCGCGCTTCGCAGAGCGAAGCGTCTACATCACCAGTTTTTGATCCACCCCGTCTGCCCTGCCGTGTTTGAGGGACCGGCGGTGCTCCAGAGATCGAAAGTCGGGTTGTAGCCAACGGTCTGGGCGCCTCCGTTCGCGGCCTGCCCGGCGGTCGAGTAGCCGTAGCTGCTGCCAAACGGGTCCTGCACGTAAAACGGCGTGGTCGTCGTGCTGAGCTGATTCGCCTTGAATGTCATGTAAGCTTTGGCTTCGGCTTGCCCGTCACTGTTGGTGTCACCGCTTAGCCCAGCGTAGAGGATGGCGCTCGCGGCTTGGTATTTCATGTAATCGGGGGTCGCCGTTTTCGCATCGAGCGTGTCGGTCGAAGTGGTATCTGACGGGTAAATCCCATTGTCCGCCTTATAACTTTCCAACCCCGCCGACATCGCCTGGATCTCCGCCTGCGCACGGGAGCGCGCGGCTTTGTTATGCACGTAGCCGGCGGTGCCGAGGATCAGGCCCGCGAGCACGAGGATGATCGCCATCACCACGATGACCTCGACAATGGTGAAGGCATCCTCGTGGCGCAAGTTTTCAACTTGCGTCCCCGGCCTTCGCAACTTGCTAAGTTCCGTCACTCTCCCGGTTTGCTGTCGCCGCCCTCGCAACTTACAAAGTTGCGCCACGCTCCCGGTTTGTCGTCGCCGCCCCCGCAACTTACAAAGTTGCGCCACGGTTTTAGCCCTGCGCCTGGAGGCCGCCGATGATGCTGATGAGCGGCATGAAAAGCGCGATCACGATCGTGCCCACGACGATCGCGAGAAAGACGATCATGATCGGCTCGAGCATCGAGGTCAGGCCGGCGACGGAGTTATCCACTTCGTCGTCGTAGACCTCGGCGATTTTCAGGAGCATCTCGGGCAACTGGCCGGTCTCTTCACCGACGTCGATCATGCTGATGACCATCGGCGGGAAAGCCTTGCTCGCCTCGAGCGGCTGCACGATCGACTCGCCTTCTTTGACCGAGTCGTGCACCTGCCCGATCGCTTCCGCGAGGACGACGTTGCCGGCGGTTTCCTTGGTGATGTTTAGTGCCTGGAGGATCGGGACACCGCTGGTCACGAGCGTGCCGAGAGTGCGCGCGAAACGCGAGATCGCGCTCTTGCGCGTGAGATCGCCGAAGAGGGGGGCGCGCAAAGCCATCCGGTCGATGACGATGCGGCCTCTCGTCGTCTTCGAGATGAAGCGATAGCCGATGACCAAACCAATGAGGCCGCCGATGAGGATGATCCAGTGCTGTTGGAAGATGTTGCTCACGCCGATGACGAAACGGGTGATGCCCGGAAGCGGCTTATCCCCGAGCATGTCGTGGAAGATTCCCTCAAATTTCGGGACGATGAAGACGAGCAGAAACGTCATGATGACCATGGCGAGACAGAGCACGATGGCCGGGTAGATCATCGCGGCCTTGACCTTGTTTTTGACCTTTTGCGCTTTCTCCTGGAACTCCGCGAGCCGCCCCAGCACGAGCTCGAGGACACCGCCGAGCTCGCCGGCTTTCACCATGTTGACGAAGAGTTTGTTGAAGATTTTCGGGTGTTGCTCAAGGCCTTCGGAGAAAGTGCTGCCGCCCTGCACGGAGTCGGCGAGCTGCTCGATCGTGCCTTTGAGGACGAGATCTTTCTCCTGCTTGCCGAGGACGTGCAGCCCGCGGAGCAAGGGCAGGCCGGCGTCGATCAGAGTCGCGAGCTGCCGGGTGAAAACCATCAGCGTCTTCGTCTTCACCGTCTTGCGCTGGTAGAGGACGATGCCTTTGCCCTTCGCGCCGGGCGAAGCCTTGGCCGCGACCTTCGCGCTCTTCTGCGCTTTTTTTAGTGCTACGCCGCCCTGGCCTTCCTCGAACACACTCGTCGGAAAATAGCCGGCCTGCCGGAGCTGACCGATGGCGTCGTTGCTGGTATTGGCTTCGACCAGGCCGGTCGATTCCTGGCCGCGAGCGTCGAGCGCGATGTAGTTAAATTTGGGCATGGCAAAGGGAGGTTAGTGACCTCGGAAGTTTATGTCGAGCGTGGGGAGAATGACGAAATCCGAAACCCAAAATCCGAAACAATGACGAAGCCCGAAGGACGAAACGATTTCGCGCGCTCGCTTCGGATTTCGTCATTCGGGTTTGTTTCGGGCTTCGGATTTCGGATTTCGTCATTCTCCCTAAGTGTATTTCAGCACTTCCTCGATCGTGGTCGCGCCGTCGAAGATGCTGCGGATGCCGTCCTGGCGCAGCGTAGTCATGCCGAGCTCGATCGATTTTTGTTTGAGCACGACCGAGGGCGCGCGCTGGTTGATCAATTCCCGCACCGGGTCGTTCATCTTCATCAGCTCGTAGATGCCGATGCGGCCTTTGTAGCCGGTCTGGTTGCAGCGGTCGCAGCCCGCCCCGTAGTAAAATTGCCGTTCGCCGATCTCGTGCTTCGAAAGGTTGAGCTGGCGGAGGAGGGAATCGTTAGGCTGATAGGCGGTCTTGCACTCTTTGCAGATGCTCCGGAGCAGGCGCTGGCCGAGAACGGCGTCAAGCGTGGAGGAAATGAGGAACGGTTCCACGCCCATGTCGATGAGCCGCGCGACCGCGCCGGGGGCGTCGTTCGTGTGCAAGGTAGTAAAAACGAGGTGGCCGGTGCGCGACGCCTGGATGGCGATCTGTGCGGTCTCGAGATCGCGCGTTTCCCCGACCATGATGCGGTCCGGATCCTGCCGGAGAAACGCCCGGAGCACGCGGGCGAAACTCAAACCGATCGCGTCATTTATCGGGACCTGCATCACGCCTTCGAGGTCGTACTCGACCGGCTCCTCGGCGGTCAGGAGCTTCGAATCGATCGTGTTAATCTTGCGCAGACAGGAATAAAGAGTCGTCGTTTTGCCCGAACCAGTCGGGCCGGTGACGATGAAGATGCCATTCGGGCGATTAATCACCTCGAGGATGTAATCGAGAATGTATTGCGGCATCCCGAGCGCCTCGAGATCGAGGTTGACGGTCGAGCGATCGAGCACGCGGAGGACGACGCTCTCGCCAAATTGCGTCGGCAAAGTCGAAACACGCAGGTCGACGTGGCGACCGGCGATGTTTTTCTGGATGCGGCCGTCCTGCGGCAGCCGGCGCTCGGCGATGTTCATGTTCGCCATCACTTTCACGCGGGAGATAACCGGGAGCGCGAGGCGGCGCGGCGGCGGGGCCATCTCGTAAAGCGCGCCGTCGACCCGGTAACGGACTTTGAATTCGTTCTCGAAGGGCTCGAAATGGATGTCGCTCGCTCGGTCCTGGATCGCCTGATAGAGAATTAGATCGACGAAGCGAATGATCGGCGTGGCGTTGGCTTCCGCCTCGACGCCGCTGCTGCTCGTATCGTCGCCGGTGATGGTCATGAGCTCGCCGGTTTCTCCGAGCTGCTTGAGAATGTCCTCCATGCTCGAGGCGTCCTCGCCGTAGTGCCGGCGAAGGCGCTCCTCGATTTGCGCCGTCGGCGCGAGCACGACCTGGATGTCATGCCCGAGGGCGAAGCGCAGGTCCTCCGCTGTTTGCGGATCGAGCGGATCAACGAGAGCAACGCGCACTGCGTTATCCTGCACATCGATCGGAAGGGCGCGGTGCAAGCGCGCGAGACCGGCGGGAATGAGCTTCAGAATTTGCGGCGTAATCTCGATCTGTTCGAGATCGACCACCTCGGTCCCGAGCGCGTCTGCGATCGTTTCGTAAAGCTCGATCTCATCGACGATGCCGTGATTGGCGAGCGCCTGCTCGAGCGACTGGCCGTTCTGGGTCGTCTCGAGGAGGACGTCGTCGGCCTGGGCGCGATCCATCAGGCCCTGGTCGATCAGAAGTTCGGCGACGCGGTCGTTATTCATGAGGAAAATGACGAAGTCCGAAGCCCGAAATCCGAAACAATGACGAAGCTCGAAGGACGAAACGATTTCGCGCGCTCGCTTCGGATTTCGTCGTTCGTCATTCGGGTTTGTTTCGGGCTTCGGATTTCGGATTTCGTCATTAATTCAAATCTCCCAAGGTGATCGAAATCACTTCCTCCGCGCTCGTGATGCCCGCGAGCACTTTGCGCACGCCATCTTCGCGAAGCGTCCGCATCCCGAGCTCGCGCGCGCGCTGGCGCAGTTGCAGAGTCGAAGCCCGGTCGTTGACCATGTGGCGCACTTCGTCGTCCACTTCGAAGAGTTCGAAAATTCCGAGCCGTCCCTTGTAGCCGGTCTGCCGGCAGCGCTCGCAACCGACGGGGCGCATGACATTCGCCTCGCCGAGCTGCGACGCCTCCAACCGGAGCGCGCGCAGTTCCGAGGAGGAAAGTTCGCCCGGCACCTTGCAGTTCGGGCAGAGGCGCCTCACGAGTCGCTGCGCCATGATCGCGCGGATCGAGGTCGCGACGAGAAACGGCTGCACCCCGATATCGATGAGGCGCGCGATCGCGGAGGGCGCGTCGTTCGTGTGCAGGGTGCTGAAGACAAGATGCCCGGTCAGGCTCGCGTTCGTCGCAATCGAGGCCGTCTCGAGATCGCGAATCTCACCAATCATAATGATGTTCGGTGCCTGCCGGAGGATCGAACGGAGCGCCGCGGGAAAGGTCATGCCGATGTCGGTGTTCACCTGCACCTGGTTGATCCCGTTCATCTGGTACTCGACCGGTTCCTCCACAGTAATGATCTTGCGGTCGGGTTTATTGATGTAATTGAGGCAGGCGTAGAGCGTGCTCGTCTTCCCGGAACCGGTCGGGCCGGTGACGAGGAGAATGCCGTCGGGCGCGTGCAGAAGGCGCTCGAATGCTTCCTGGTCGTCGCTCAGGAAACCGAGCTCAGGCAAACCGAGGAGCAGGCTCGTCTTGTCGAGCAAACGCATGACCATGCTCTCGCCGGGATTGGTCGGGACGGTGGAAACGCGGAGGTCGATCGATTTCTTCCCCGCTTTCACCTGGATGCGGCCGTCCTGCGGGAGGCGTTTCTCGGCGATGCTCATCGAGCCGGTCATAATCTTGAGCCGGCTGATGATCGCCGATTGCAACTTCTTCGGTGGCGACTGCATCTCCCGGAGGACGCCGGCGATCCGGAAGCGGACACGGAAAGTTTTCTCGAGCGGCTCGAGGTGGATGTCGCTCGCGCCCAGCTTGTGCGCCTCGAGCAGGAGCATCGAGACCATGCGCACGATTGGCGCGTCGCCGCTGTCGCC
>JBPCRH010000014.1:0-4643 GCA_050997075.1 Chthoniobacterales bacterium | reverse complement strand
GGTCAGGAAAGTTCGCGACGGTGGAACGTGGGCGCTACCCGGAAAACTGCAGCGCGCTTGGGTCACAAAAACGCCTGCACCGTCTTCAAATCGGGATCGGTCTTCGCAATCGTACGGAAACTCGCGTCCATCCGGAAACTGATCTGTAGATGTTTCTTCGCGACGACCGGATTGCCGAGGAGCGCCTCGTAGCAACCCATGTTGTAGTAATAAATTGGCTCGCGCCGAAGGGCCGAGGGACCGCGCAGTAAAATCTTTCGCGCCTCCGCGGTTTTACCGAGCTGGTTCAAACAGAAGCCGGCGTGCAAATAGCCCGCGCCACAATCCGGCGCGACCCGACAAAGCTTGCGACTGAGAGCGAGCCCGCGCCGCCAAGAGGCGCGCTGCATGAGGTGATGCAAACGCAGGAGCAACACCTCCGGGCGCTCCTGGTCCTCCGACGAAATCGCGTTCAGCTCGGCGAGCGATTGCCGACCCATCCCGAGTTCGGCGTAGCCGCAGGCCGAGCGCAGATGCCACTCAAAGTTCATGCCGCTCTGCTAAAGCAAATCCCGCGCCGAGGCCCGGCGCGAGCGGCGAAACGCCGCCCCCGAGATTCCCGTCATCCCGAGCGGAGCCGCAGGCGGAGTCGAGGGATCCCGCCGGATTGCCATGAAGCTGCGCTTCCAGCCGGCCGGGGGCGTGGCGCTTCACGTTGACGGCGGCGCTTCACGGAAAATGCACGGAATCCCTCGACTCCGCTGCGCTCTGGATGACCGTGCTGGTGTTCCGTGCTGGTTACTGGTGCTGGTGTTTTCTTCTACAGCACTTCCTCGAGCTCGCGCACCCGGCGATCGAAGAGCGCGAGCGTGCTCTCCACCGGCGCCGGCGTGGTCATGTCGACCCCGGCTTTTTGCAGCGTCTCGAGCGGAAATTTCGAGCCGCCCGATTTCAGGAAACCGAGATAAGCCTCCACCGCGCCGGGCGTGCCGCCGAGGACGCGCTCCGCCAAGGCGATCGCCGCTGAGACGCCGGTCGCATATTTGTAGACGTAAAACGCGCTATAAAAATGCGGGATACGCAGGCACTCGAGTTCGAGCTGCGGATCGAGGACGACGGCGTCGCCGAAGTAAGCCGCGAGCAACTTGCGATACTCGCTCTTGAAAACGTCGAGGGTAAGCGCCTCGCCCGCTTCCTCGAGCGCGTGGATGACTTTCTCGAACTCGGCAAACATCGTCTGGCGAAAGAGCGTCCCGCGGATGTCGTCGATCTGGGGATTGATGATGTAGGCGCGCATCTTCGGGTCGTCGGTCTGCTCGAGGAGATGATGCGTGAGCAGCTCCTCGTTAAAAGTCGAGGCGACCTCGGCGAGGAAGATCGGGTAATCCGAATCCTGATAGAGCTGCGAGCGTTGCGCGAACCAGGTGTGCATCGAGTGCCCGGCCTCGTGCGCGAGCGTGTAGACGTCGGAGAAAACATCCGCTTTGTAATTCATGAGGATGTAGGGCGGCGCGCCAAAACTACCGCTCGAAAAGGCGCCGCTCCGTTTCCCCTTCGATTCGTAGCGATCGCACCAGCGCCCGCGCAGGCCCTCGCCTAACGAGTCGACATACTCACGACCGAGTGGCGCGAGCGAGGCGAGAACCTTCTCGATCGCTTCGTCGAAGGAAACGTTCGTCTCGATCTCGGCGACCAGCGGCACATAGGTGTCATAGGCGTGGAGCTCGTCGAGGCCGAGGACGCGCCGGCGCAGATCGTAGTAGCGAAAGAGCGGCGCGAGATTGTTTCGGACTGAGGTGATGAGGTTGTCGTAGACCGCGGCCGGGATGTCGTCTTTGAAGAGCGAAGACTCCAGGGCCGAGGGATAATTGCGCGCCTTCGCCCGGAAGACGTCCGCTTTCACCGAATAGGAAAGCGCCGCCGCGAGGGTGAACTGGTGATCCTGAAACTCTTCGTAGAACTGGTGAAACGCGCGCTTCCGCAGGTCGGGATCGCGCTTCACGAGGAAGGAGCCGTAGGAGCTTTGGGTGAGCGGACGCTCCTCTCCCTTCTCGTCGAGGAGGACGCCGAACTTCATGTCGACGTTCGTGAGCTGCGAGAAGGTGTCGTCGTAGCCGTCGAGCGCGGAGCTGCCGAGCGCGAGCAGGCGCTCTTCCTTTTCCGAGAGCACGTGCGCTTTCATCCGGCGGACTTTTTGCAGGCTCATTCGCCATTCCTGGAGCGCGGGATCGTCGAGGAATTTTGCGAACGTCTGATCATCGATCGCCTGGATTTCCGGGACCATGAAGGCCGCGCTCTCGCCGATCGTGGTGAGCAGATTCTGGAGCTGCCCCATGCGCACGAGATACTCGGGGTTCGCGCTATCCTCCGCGAGTTGGAGCGAGGCGAAGTGGTAAACACGCTCGATTTTCAGGTCGAGTTCCTTTTCGAATTCGAGCAGCTCCGCGAGGGTCGCGGCGGATTCGCCGAGCCGGCCTTTCCAGTTCGTTAGGCGCGGGAAAGAGGAGTGAATCCAGGCGAAGTCTTCACTCCATTTGTCGGCGCTCGTGAAGAGGTGCGAGAGGTCCCATTTATCGGCCTCGGGAATCTCGGCGCGGGTCGGCGTTTTCGTTTCGTCCATCGCATTTCCTCGCCGCAAAAGTCGCATCTGTCATCCCGAGCGGAGTCGTCAGGCGGAGTTGAGGGATCCCGTGGGGTTTCGTAAAAGCCCCGCCGCCGAAGGTTTCTACAGTGACTCTTCCAGGAAACTCCACGGGATCCTTCGACTCCGCTGCGCTCCGCTCAGGATGACGATGCGCGCCGGCCATCGATCAGGACGAAGGCGCTGGCGGAACTGGCCAGCGCGAGCGCGGCGGCGATCGCCATGGTCAGGCGAAAGCCGCGGACGAAGGCGCGATCGATCGTTTGTCGGGCGGCGGCGCGTTGCGCGGGCGGCCATTCGTTAGGCAGGTCGATCGCGGCCAGGCGGTCGCTCTGGCTGGCCAGCGTCGCACGTGATTCTTCCGGCAAGGCGCTCGTTAGGCTGCGGGTGAAAGTTTGCAGCATGATGATCCCGAAGACGGCGATCGCGAGCAGACCGGCGGCGCGCGAGACCGCGTTGTTCACGCCCGAGGCGATGCCTGCGCGCTCCTGCGCGACCGAGTTCATGACCGCGGTCGTGAGCGGCGCGACGCTGATCGCCATCCCGACGCCGAGCACCACGACTGCAGGCAGAAAAGTGCGCGCGTAACTCCCGCCGACGCCCGGCAAGATGAAAAGCGCGAAGCCAGCCGCGGCGATCAATGGACCGACGACTAATGGCATTTTCGCGCCGTATTTTTCCACCAGCCCGCCCGACCAGCGGGAGAGAAAGAAGATGATCAGGATCAACGGCAACATCGCCGCGCCGGCCGCGGCTGGAGAGTAAAGCTGCACCTGGATGAGGTTGAGGGGCAGAAAAAAGAGCGCTCCGCCGAGCGCACCGTAGAGCAGCAGCGTGAGCAGATTCGCGCCCGCGAAAGTCCGCGAACGGAAAAGATCGAGCGGCAGCATGGGGTCCGCGACCCGGGCTTCTCGCCAGAGAAAGAGCGCGAGGAAAACAAGTGCTCCAACGATTGCGCCGACGACGGCGGGATGAGCGAAGCCGAGGCGCGACGATTCGATCAAGCCGTAGACGAGCGCGCCCAAACCGAGCGCGACGAGGAGCGCGCCCCACCAATCGAGCGGCTGTTTGTTTTCCGCGGAACTTTCCGGCACGTGCCAGAGCGAGAGCACGATCACGAGCGCGGCCAGCGGGAGATTGATAAAGAAAACCGCGCGCCAGGAAAAGTGCTCGACCAGCCACCCGCCGAGCACCGGCCCGATCGCCGCCGTGATCGCGCTGAAGCCCGACCACGTCCCAATCGCGCGTCCGCGCTTTTCGGCGGGAAACGAGCTGCTGATAATCGCGAGACTTCCTGGCACGAGCAGCGCCGCGCCGAGGCCTTGAGCGGCGCGGGCCGCAATCAGTTGCCCGATGTTTTGGGCGAAGCCGCAAACTCCCGAGGCGATGGCGAAAAGTGTGACCCCCACGATGAAAATCCGACGCCGACCGTAGTGATCGCCTAACGAACCACCAACGAGCAGGAGCGCGGCGAGCAAGAGCGAATACGCCTCCACCACCCATTGCACGTCGGTCACGGTCGCCCCGAGCGAGCGCTGCAAGGCGGGGAGGGCGATGTTGACCACGGTCCCGTCGATAAACGCGAGGCCGGAGCCGAGAATGGTTGCCGCGAGAATCCACGGCGCCGAGCGCGGCGCGCAACCGGCGCCCGCCGCGCCGGCGTGAATCGAGGCCGCGCTGCAGGGCGCGGGGATCGAGTTGGCCATGTCTCCCTTCTACGCGCGGGTCGCGGATTTGACCATCTGCTTAACTGTAATAGTAGTTGTTACATATTATGAAACTCCAAAACAAGATCGCGGTCATCACGGGCGGAAACAGCGGCATCGGGCTCGCCACCGCGCAGGAATTCAAGGCTCAGGGCGCGCGCGTCATCATCACCGGCCGCAATCCCGAGGCGGTAAAAAAAGCGGCCCAAGAAATCTGCGGCGACACGCTCGGCGTGATCGCGGATGTCTCGCGCGTCGCCGATCTCGAGCGCGCCTTCGCCGAGATTCGCGAGCAAGCCGGACACATCGACGTGCTC
>JBPCRH010000366.1:0-2579 GCA_050997075.1 Chthoniobacterales bacterium | reverse complement strand
AGGTAGAACGGAAGAATCCAAACATCCCATTGCGGCCAGGCGTGCGCGTCGAGAATGAGCGACGGCTCCAGCCAGGCGACACTCGCGGCGATGATCCCGCAGAGGTTCGCGCGGCGCGCCGGTGGGAGGCGATGGAGCAGAGAGGAATGCGTCGCGCCACCGGAACGCTCGAGCCCCAGTTTCACGAGCAGAAAAATCCCGAGCGCGGTGACGATCTCGCAGCAGAAATTCACGAAAAGCAGCGGCTCGACGTATTCCGGCGTGCCATCGTCGACGCCGGGGAATTTCGCCCGCACCGCCTTCGTCCAGATCGACATCGTGAGGAGCCGGAGCGGGGGGTAATCGAGATTGTATTGGCCTTCGTAGGCGCCGGCGCGGACGCTCGCGTAGAGGCCGAGGTAGCCGCGGGCGAAGGCGCGCCAGGAATCCGGCTTATCGTTAGGCGAAAGGTCGCGTCCTTTCTGTAAAGTCTGGCTGCCCCAGTAGAAGCCGTTGACGATGTCGTGCTGGAATCGGAGGTGGGTCGTCTCCTTCCAGGCGTAGCGACGCAACTGGATCCCGCCGAGCAGGGCCGCGAGAAGTGAAAGGGCGAGGAGGAGCCGCCGCCCGTTCGCGCCGCCGGAGAAGAAGTAAACGACGCGGCGGAATTCCATGCGACGACCCGAGGTTAATACGGACGGGCGCGCGAGCAACTCCCCGCGAAGCGCGCCGAACGATTCCGCGATTCCGCCGACGTCTCCTAGCCGACCGCGGGCTCCCGGAAAACTTCGTCGAACATGAGGAGGAACCGGCGAATCTCAAACGGCTTCGTCAGGTAATCGCTCGCTCCCGCCGCGAGCATCCGCTCGATCCGGCTCTGGGTGGCATCGGCGCTGATGACGATGACCGGCGTCTCCGCCGTGTCCGGCTCCGCGCGCAATTTCCCGAGCACTTCGCTTCCATGCATATCCGGAAGATCGAGGTCGAGGAGGACGAGAGCGGGCTTGTGCGCCTTCGCCATTTCGACGCCTTTCGTCCCGGTGTCCGCCCAGAAGAGGTTCGTCCCCGGACGATCGTGGAGAATATTCTCGATAAGCTGGAAGTTGGCGGCGCTGTCTTCCACGCAGAGGACGTGGCGGGCGCCGGTGGTCGCTGGAAGTTTGAACTCCACCGGCGCGGAGGGGGCGGGCGCGGGCATCGCCGCGAGCGGACGGAAGATTGAGCGTGCGGGTGACCGCGGCGCGTTTTCGGGAACGGGCTGGTCCTGGGCCAGGACCGCGGCCAACTGTTCGCGCAGCATCTTGATCTCGAGTTGGGCGAGACGGAGCGCCTGCTCTGAGCTGTCTTCGTTTTCCGGTGTAGTCATAAGAGTTATTAGAATGAGGCGATCTTCAAGCCGGAAGGTTCTTCGTCGACGGGCGAGCGCATTTTTTTCGCCATCTCGAGATCGCGTTTCATTTTGTTTTTGTGGGTCGAAAAAAGGAGCGCGACCTCTTCGGAGATGAGGTCGTCTTCGAAGGCGCGCAGGAGTGATTGATCGAAGCTGTGCCAGCCGAGGGTGCTGCCGGCCTCGATGATTTCCTGGAAAGTCCGGTTCTCGCCCTCGCCGTAGAGGAGCGTCTCGCGCGTGCGCAGGCTGCTGCCCATGATCTCGGTGATGAGTAGGCGGCCGCCCGCGAGCTTGGTCACAAGGCGCTGGCTGATGACGTAGCGCAGGGTATCGGCGAGGCGTTCGCGCACCTGTTTTTCCTCTTCGGTGCTGAAGAGGCCGAGGATGCGGTTGATGCTCTGGCCGGCGTTGATCGTGTGCAGGGTGCTGAAGACGAGATGGCCCGTCTCCGAGGCAGTAAGGGCGATCTCCATCGTCTCGCGGTCGCGAATTTCCCCGAGCAAAATCACCTTCGGCGCCTGCCGGAGAGCGGCACGGAGGCCGGAGGCAAAGCTGGAAAAGTCCTTGCCCAGCTCGCGCTGGCTGAAGGCGGCGCGGTTATGGGGATGCTGAAACTCGATCGGATCCTCGAGCGTGACGACGTGCACGTCCTGGGTCTGATTGATCTCGTTCAGGAGCGCCGCCAGGGTCGTGGTCTTGCCGCTGCCGGTGCTGCCGGTGAGGAAGATGATCCCGAATTTTTCCTTCACGATCTCTTTGAAAATGGGCGGCAGGCCGAGCGACTCGATCGTCGGCACGCTCGCTTGCAGCTTGCGCATGACGATGCCGAGGCGGCCGTTCTGGCGGTAAATGTTCACGCGAAACCGGGCCAGGTTCTCGATCGCGTAACTCGTGTCGCAGGAGCCGGTTTCCTTCAGGTCGGCTGCGAGGCGCTCGCTCCCGTTCATGAGGAGCGCGGCGATCGCCTCGGTGTGCCCGGGCTGGAGGATGGCGCTGGCGGCGTCCATCGGCAGGTCGTACAGGGTCCCGTAGCGCTCGATCAGCGGCGGCTTCCCGACGAGGAAGAGGCAGTCGGAAACACCTTCTCCGCTTTGCAGCATGGCGGTGAGGAGGTTTTGGAATTCAGGCGTGGTCATGGCGGAGCGCGACGGCATTTCTGTTGCAGGAATTGTTCCATTCGCCCGGGCAAATCGCGCGCCCTTGCGATTTG
>JBPCRH010000336.1:0-3032 GCA_050997075.1 Chthoniobacterales bacterium | reverse complement strand
CCTCCGGGTCCTCGCCCTGGCCGGCCCGCGGCGAGAACGACTGTAAAATTAAACGCGCCTGGGCCTCATCCATGCGCCGGTCCTCCTTCGCTGCTTTTCGTTAGGGGAGCTTCGTCCGCGAGCGCCTTGCGCAGTTGTTCTTTCCCGCGCGAAATGCGCGACATCACGGTCCCGATCGGGATCTCGAGCGTCTCCGCGATCTCCTTATAGGAATGCTGCTGGAGGTAAAAAAGGGTGAGCGGCGCGCGGTAAATCTCTTCGAGCGCGAGAAGCGCGCGCTGTACGATCTCGCTGTCCATCTGATTCACCACCGTCGACGGAATGACCTGTGCGCTGATCGCTTCGGGGTTGTTCTCGGCGTCGACGTAGCGATCCTGTTGCCGTTTGCGCCCGAGAAATTCCCGGTAGAGCGAAGTGAAAAGCCAGGTCTTTACCTTCCCCGGGTCGCGGAGCTGATGGCCCTTTTTCGCCCAGAGCAGAAAGGTCTGCTGGGTCAGGTCGGCCGCGTCGGATTCGCGGCGACTGAGCGAGAGGGCAAAGCGATAAAGTGGCATGTAAAAATCCTCGACCAATTGTTCGAAGTCGAGTGTGGCCACGGCGCGACGTTACTAATGGCGAGCAGCACTCGCCACGGAAATCGATCCCGAGAGACGAACCCGTCTTCGGGTCGTGGGAGAGCAAGAGAGAAAAATTATTCCCTCGGCTGGGGAACCTCCGTCGCACCTCCCCACTTTAATCCTGCACCTGCACTTACACCTCTTCAGCAGTGTAGGTGTAAGTGCAGGTGTAAGATCAAAGTCGCGAAGCGCGCAGGCGGCGCGCTTAGTTCACCCACTTGCCGCCGACGGAGGAAAGCGCGGGCAGTTCCCCGGTCGAGTAATCGGTCTTTCCGATCGCGCCCCACATCCGCGTGCCGGTGGCGTCGTGCCAGAGTTTGCTCATGCTTTCGCCGGTGTGGCAGCCCCAGCTCTTCACGTAGGCGCCCCGGACGAAATCGCGCTTGTCGATCTTCTTCAGCTCCGACTCGTGGAGCCACGATTTCGAGGCGCTGTCGACGATGTTGCTATAATCGAAAAGGAAACAAGCGCGATTCGAGTGCCCGAAATATTCGAAGCCGCTGATCTTCACGCGATCGCGGGGCTGGCCGTTGTTGAGGTAGTTAATCACATCCCCGCCCCGCGAGAAGTAAACGAGGTTGAAGTGAAATTTGTCCCGCACGCTGTCGATGTTCTCGATCAGGTTCCGTTTTTCCTGGAGCCCGCGATCGACGTAACCGGGCTTGTAAACCAGCCAGGTGATCTTGGTATCGGGGCCATGCTCGGCGAGGAGCTGCTCGGTCCGCACCCGGGCGGAATGGACAAAATTCGCCCACCAATGGTCGTGCGGCTGGGCCTTGTATTGCTCCCATTGATGGAGCGACGGGCCGCCGATGAGGATGATGTATTCGCCCTGGAGCTGCGCCCGCGCCGCGGAGGCGGCAAAAAAGGTGAGGAGAAAGAGAAGGGTGAGACGCAGTTTCATGATGAGTAAAGGGGAGCAGAATCTATGCGCGGAACGGAAGAGCGCGCACGGGTTGTAGACGCTTCGCTCTGCGAAGCACGGGGGTTGCTTCAGTGTGTTCCATCAATCGTCGCGTTTCGCAGAGCGAAACGTCTACAGCGGAGCGCGCTTTCCCGCGGGCGGTAACCCGGCTCTTCGGCGCAGGGTACCGGCGATACTTACGAAAATCAGGAGCACGCCAAAGGTGCAGACGATTGCCGCGCCCGAGGGCAGATCCCAGTGAAACGACAAGAACAAACCGGCCACCCCGCCGACGAGCGCGATCGCCCAGCCGATGAGAAGACGTTTGCCTAACGAATCCGCCAGACTGAGCCCGCAGACCGCGGGCACGATCAGGTAAGTAAAAACGAGGAGCACGCCCGCGATGCGGACGAAGCTCGTCACGACGAGCCCAAAGAGCGCATAGAAAAGAAAATCCCACCAGCGCACGCGGAAGCCCTGTGCATAAGCGGCCTCGCGTTCGAAGGAGACGAGCAGGATCGGCTGCCGCAGCGCGAAGTGGACCGCGCCGACGAGCGCAAAAAGCCCGAAGCATTTCCAGACATCGGTCGGGCTGACGAGGAGGATGTTGCCCACGAGCATGTTCTTGATTTCCTCGTCGCCCTCCGCCGCGCGACTCAGGAGCAACACCGCCGCGGCCGCCGCGACGACGTAACCGATGCCGATGATCGCTTCCTGCGGGATCGGGCTCGCGCGTTTCCCGGTCACGGAAAAGATCGCCGCGCCCACGAGGGTAAAGCCGAGGGCAATGCCGAAGGCCGGCCAGCCCTCAAGATTCAGATGCAGTAAAACCGCGACGCAAATGCCTAACGACGCCATCTGCGCCATCGCGATATCGATGAAAATGATCCCGCGCCGAACGACGTGGAGCCCGAGATAAACGAGGAGCCAGGGCAGTAAAACACAGGCCACGACGGGCCAAAACATCACGTCCCACATGACTACTTGAGGGTGGCGGCGAGATTGTTCACGAGCGCGTCGATCAACTTCACGTAGGTGTCGGTGTCCGGGAGCGCGCCGGGGAATTGCGCGAAATCTCCCACCTTCGCGCCGGTCGATTGCGCGACCTTCTCCGCGATTTTTCGGTTGTGATACGGCTCGACGATGATGGCATTGATCTTCTGCGCCTTCATCTGCGCGATCACCTCCGCGAGATGCGAGGGCGAGGGCGGAATGCCCGGCTTCGGCTCCAGGAAAAGATTGATGTTAATGCCAAAGCGATGCGCGAAATAGGGCCACGAATCGTGATACGCGACGACGGTCTGTCCACGGAATGGCGCCAGCTTCGCCCCCCACTCCTGGAGCTTGGCGTTGATCGTCGTCTCGAATTTTTTTTGGTTAGTCTGATAGTCAGCGGCATGCGCGGGATCGACCGCGGCAAACGCGTTCGCGATATGTTGCGCGACGGCCTTGGCAATGATCGGGTCGACCATGAAATGCGGATTGCCCATCGCGTGCACGTCGCCCGCGGC
>JBPCRH010000258.1:0-5284 GCA_050997075.1 Chthoniobacterales bacterium | reverse complement strand
GACCCCGGCCGGAGCCGGACGCGGGTGGGGCTATAGAAAAGCTTAGCCGGAACCAAGGACCAAGGCCGGGTCACCGCCCCCGGCTACAACGACAAACCGATGTCAAAACTACACGCCATCCTCTCCGCGTTCCTGTTCACGAGCCTGCTCGCGAATTGTGACGCGGCACGACCGCCTTCCTGGCAGGAGTCCGCGCAAACCTCGCACCCGTGGGGCCATTTCAACGGCGCGCCCGTCACCCGCTGGAACCCCGACGGCCGGAGCATGACGCTGCTGAACCAGCTCCGTTACACCGACCCGAAGGGCCAGGTCTGGATCGCGCCGACCGGCTCGCAGGTCGACGGTGCTTCCATCCCGCGCTCGCTCTGGTCGTTCATGGGCGGACCGTTCGAGGGAAAATATCGCAACGCCTCCGTGCTCCACGACGTCGCCTACGATCGACATGAGCGGCCGTGGCAGGATTGCGACCGGATGTTTTACAACGCGATGCGCTGCAGCGGCGTCGGCCCGGTCGAGGCGAAGACGATGTATTACGCGCTCTACCGTTTCGGCCGGCACTGGAATTTCAAAGTGAAAAAGGCGAAGCCGGTGAAGATGGGCCGCAAGATCGTGGCCCGGGCAGAGCCGGAGTATCCGCGTGCAAAGCCGGTCACGATCAACGACGTCGAAGCCGCGCGCGACTGGATCCGCAACGCGCAACCGAGCATCGAAGAGATCGAGCAACGGGCCGTCTCCGCGCCTCGTTAGGCTGTAGACGGGTCGCTCTGCGAAACGCGAGGGCGACGCAAATTTTTTGGCGGCGGTAAATTGTTCCCCGCTTCTCGCGTGCCGGGTTGAAGGAGAATCACCGCGCACACCCGCGTTTCGCAGAGCGAAACGTCTACAGCTTAACGAACTTTCCCAGGCCCCCAGAGGGCGCGGCCGGGCGTCGCGCCGGTGTGCTCGCCATCCTTGATCACCTGCACGCCGTTCACGAAAACCTGCTTCACGCCGACGGCGTATCGCTGCGGCTGCGCGAAGGTCGCGCGGTCCGCGATCGTCGCCGGATCGAAGACGACGACGTCGGCGAACATCCCCTCTTTCAGGAACCCGCGATGATCGAGTCCGAGGTTCGTCGCGGGGAGCGCGCTCAGCCGGCGAATCGCTTCCGGCAGGGTCAGCGCTTTTTCTTCGCGCACATATTTCCCGAGGACGCGCGCGAAATTGCCGTAGGCGCGCGGGTGCGGATTCGATTTCAGGAAGACGCCTTCGGGCGCCTGCGAGGCCTCATCGGAGCCGAAGGAAATCCACGGCTTCGCCATCTGTTTCCGCACGTTTTCCTCGGAGATGACAAAGTAGATCGTGTCGATCCGCGACTCGTCTTCGATGATCAAATCCATGATCGTTTCGACCGGGTCTTTGCCGCGCATCTTCGCGATTTCGGCGAGGGTTTTGCCCGTGAGCGGCTTCAGTTTTTCCGATTTGAAACCGACGAGGATGATCTTCTCCGGCGAGCCGGCCGCGAGGTAAAAGTTCTCCCACTTGTCGCTCGGTGTCTTTACTTCCTCGGCGATTTTCGCGCGCGTCGCCGGGTCGCGCAGACGCTTGAAGAGCGCGGGATAACCGCCGTCTTCCGTCCACGGCGGGAGCGAGGCGTCGAGGCCGGTCCCGGCCGCGGTGTAGGCGTACATGTCGGCGGTGACTTTTAGTCCCTCAGCCTGCGCGGCCTCGATCCGCGCGAGCAAGGCGTCCTCTTTCAGCCAGTTCTTTTCGCCCGCGGCTTTGAGGTGGTAAACCTCCGCGGGGATCCCGGCTTCGCGGCTGATCCGGATCAGTTCCTCGAGCGCGGGCAGGAGCTGATTCCCTTCGCTCCGCATGTGCGAGATGTATTTTCCTTGGTATTGCGCCGCGACTTTGCAGAGCGCGATCAGCTCGTCGGTCTTTGCGTAAAACGCTGGCGGATAAATCAGCGACGTGCCGATCCCAAGCGCGCCCGCTGCCATTTCCTGCCTAACGAGTGCGCGCATTTCATCGAGCTGCGCGGGCGTCGGCGCCTTGTCCTCGAAGCCGATGACGTATTCGCGCACCGTGGTCGCGCCGAGGAACGAGGCGACATTGCAGGAGACGCCGCGCTTCTCGAGGAAGCTCAGGTAACCCGCGAGCGTCTTCCAGGTGATGTCGTATTTGATGTCTTTCTGTTGGCGCAACATCGAGGCGCGCACGCGGTCGTTCACCGGCCCCATCGATTCGCCTTCCCCCATGATCTCGGTGGTCACGCCCTGGCGCAGGTCGCTTTGCGAACGCCCGTCCTGGATGAGCGAATCGGTCGCCCACGAGAGCATGTTGATGAAGCCCGGCGCGACCGCGAGGCCGCTGGCGTCGACCACGGTTTTCGCCGGCGCGTTTTTGAAATCGCCGACGCCGACGATGCGGTCGCCCTTGAGCGCGAGATCGACCTGCCGCCCCACGCCACCGCTCCCGTCGTAAACCGTCCCGCCCCGGATCACGAAGTCGAAGGATGGTTCGGCCTGGAGCACTCCGGCAGAAATCAGAGCGACGAGAACCGGAAGAGCGACGCGATGGAGCATTGCTCAGGAAAGCAGGAACGCAGGAAATTGCACAGGCGAAGAAGCGTTGCCTACGACTGTAGACGTTTCGCTCTGCGAAACGCGGGTGTTGATTCGGGAACTTGTGAATCCTGTCTTTTCCAGAATTCGGAGTCGTCATCGTCCGAACTCGGCTTTATCTTTCCTCCCGCGAAACAAATTTCCTGCGTTCCTGCTTTCCTTAGAGATCCCTATTATGAGTGACACCCTGACCGCCGAACCCGCTGCCCCGCAGCGCGAGAAACTCACCAAGAAAGCCATCACCGCCGATCACCCGACATGGTGCCCGGGTTGCGGCGATTTCGCCGTGCTCGCCTCCTACTACAAGGTCCTCGAGAAACGCCAGGTCGATCACGAGAAGATCGTCACCCTCGCCGGGATCGGCTGCTCCTCGCGCTTTCCGTATTTCGTGAATGGACACGGTGCCCATTTCATCCATGGCCGCGGCGTGCCTCTGGCGAGCGGCGTCAGCCTCGCCCGACCGGACGTAAAGGTGTTCCTCTTCGGCGGCGACGGCGACGGTTTCTCCATCGGCGGCAACCGCCTCGAACACGGCGCGCGCAAGAACATCAACCTCACCTACGTGATCATGGATAACTTCGTCTACGGCCTGACGAAGAAGCAGACCTCGCCCACCTCGCCGATCGGTTTCAAGAGTAAGACCGACCCGCAAGGCGCGATCGACCAGCCGGTGAACGCGATGAAAAAGCTCGTCGCGAGCGGCGCTATTTTCGTCGCGCGCACCCACGCCTCGCAAGTGAACCATATGATCCAAATGATCGAGCGCGCGATGGATCACGACGGTTTTAGTGGCATCGAGTGCCTGAGCGAATGCGTGGAGTTTTATCCCGGCGCCTTCGACCCGGCGAACCCGCGCAAAGGCGGCGCCTTCACTGTCATCGACGAGAAGAAGTGGGATAACACTCCCGAGGACGAAAACCGCCACGACGTCACCGACGAGATAGCGGCCTACAAGCTGGCGCAGATTCCTTTCCCGGGAGTCTTCGGTGTCTTCTACGAAAACGATCGCCCGACGAAGAACGCGCTGGAAAAGAAGTGGATCGATAGCACCCGCGAGAAGCTCGGCCAGCCGACAGATCTCGCTTTGCTGAGTAAGACCTTTGCGCGGATGAAATAACGGCGCTCCGCGTTCACACGATTGACTGTTATGAACGAGTTCGGTTATCGGGAGGAACTCCGAAAACTCCTGACCGAGCGATCAGCGTGCGTCGGTAAGTTCATCCTCTCCTCCGGGGCGGAGAGTGACTTTTATTTCGATGCCAAGCTGACGACTCTGGCGCCGCGGGGGGCCACGCTGGTCGGGGAAGCTGGCTGGAGACTGATCAAAAAAACAGCCGCGGAACTCGACGTGAACATCAACGCGGTCGGCGGGCTGACGATGGGTGCTGATGCCATCGCACTCAGCATCGGGATGGCTGCTTACGCGGAGGATCCAGCGACCGAGTTGCAGACCTTCACCGTGAGGAAGATCGCCAAACAACATGGCCGCCAGAAGCTAATCGAAGGCAATTTCGCAGAAGGCGACTCCGTAGTGGTGATCGATGACGTGATTACGACCGGCGGTTCGACCATCCAGGCGATCAACGCGGTAGAGAGTGTAGGGGGAAAGGTCGCGTTCGTCCTTGTGCTCGTCGATCGGCAGGAAGGGGGCCGCGCGGCGATCGAGAAGCTGGGCCACGGCGTCGTAGCGCTCTTCACCCGCGAAGAACTCATTGGAGCAGATGCCGGGCAACGATCCCAGAGCGTGGTTGCTTAATCAGCTCTCCGGGGAGAGTAGCCAGCTAAGACTCGAAGACCGCTCGGAAATGCTGACCTTCTCGCTCGGGCGACGCTCCTTTGGAATCTTGGCTAGCCAGGCGCTAAGTCTCCCGGATACCACTCCCGTGGGGATTTCGAACGGGTGACGATGACGTGAATAGCAGTCCCAAACAGCAACTTTCACCGTGACCGACCAACTCCAGACCGGCCCTCCGTCCTCGCACCTCGGTTCACCGCCCAAGGGTATCATCCTTTTCCTGCACGGGTTTTGCAGCGATGCCGAGACTTGGGGCGACATGAAAGGGTTACTGCAGCAAGATGCAAGTATCACCGAGCGCTACGAGCTCGAGAGTTACTCCTACACCACGAAACTGTTCGAGTGGAATCCGATCGCGAAGATCCCGGAGCTGAAGGAACTTGGCGAGCAACTCGCCACCGAGATCGATTCGCCAAAGTATCGCGGCCGGCCGCTGACTCTCGTCGGGCATAGCCAGGGTGGCCTCATCATTCAGAGTTACTTCGCCGCGATGGCGGAAAAAAAGGCCGAGAACCTGCGCCATGTCCGCCAAGCCATCTTCTTTGCTACGCCTTCCGAAGGCTCTAACATTGGGAGCGCTCTGCGCTCGTTTGTTTTCGCGCTCTTCGATAACTCCCAGGAGCGAACCCTGCGCGTGCTCAATTCCGAGGTCTTCGATATCCGCACAAAAGTGCGGGAGCAGATCGTCGAAGCGAGCACGGATTCCGAGCACGCATGGCGGGTGCCGATCCACGCCTTCTACGGCCTGCGCGACCGGGTCGTGCAGCGCCCGTCGGCCACCAGCGTCTTCAGTAACACCAATGCGCTCGCTGGGACTCATCTCGATATCCACCGGCCACGCGACCTGAAAGATCGGCGCTACCTGGAGTTCGCGGAAGTGCTC
>JBPCRH010000156.1:0-4464 GCA_050997075.1 Chthoniobacterales bacterium | reverse complement strand
GATGACCTCTTCGTTTAGCCTAACGACTTCCTGACGATCCAACGAGAGCGTCTGCACCGCGGCCGGATTGATCGGCGCGTTCGTCGTCCCGCTCGACGGGATGATGAGCGACTTGCTGTTTTCCATCAGCGGGGTGGTGATCATAAAAATGATCAGGAGCACGAACGCGAGATCGAGCAGCGGAGTGATGTTGATCTCCGAGAGCGTCGAGAGCGAGGTGCGGCTGGAGTAACGGCGCATGGCTAGAGAGGAATTAGGAAAGCAGGAAAGCAGGAAACTGCTGTAGACGTTTCGCTCTGGGAAACGCGGGCGTCGACGACGACGGCAGAATAGCTCACAGCCAAGCTCGCGCCTCCCAGAGGGAGGCGTCTACAACCTGCTTTCCTGCTTTCCTGATTCATTTTCCCCTAACGACGAAATTCCGAGGCGCGCGCGGAGCCGTGGCCGACGTATTTGTGCTCGAACTCGGAGGCGAGCTCGGCGGCGAAGTTATCCATCTCCACGGTCATCGCGCGGATGCTGGTGACTAAAAAATTGTAGCCAAACATCGCCGGGATCGCGACGCAGAGCGCGGTCACGGTCGTGATCAACGCGCCGGAAACACCAGGCGCCATCGCCGCGAGGTTGGCGCTGCCGGCTTCGGCCACGCCGGTGAATGTGTCCATCACGCCCCAGACCGTGCCGAGCAATCCGAGGAAGGGCGCGCCGCTCACCGCGGTCGCGAGCAGGATCATTTGCGACTCGAGTTTGAGCGCAGTCTCGCCGACGGCGCGCTCCATCGCCGCGTTGACCGCGTGCATTTGTGCAGGCGTGATCTTGTCCGCGATCTCAAGGCGCGCGCGAAAAGTCTCATCCATTTCCGCGGAGCCGAGCAGGTGAAAAGTTAGTTCCTCGCAGCCGGCGCGATAGACCTTGAAGACGGGCGAACCGGGAAAGCGCACGCTGGATTCGAAGAGCCGAAGCGGCTGCCGATCCTGCCGGAAAGCGGCGAGGAAACGGCTGCTTTGCTTCCGCGCGAATTGGATCACGCGCATCTTCGTCACCATCACCGACCAGCTGAAAATCGAGCCGATGCAGAGAAATCTGAGGACGGCTTTGCCCGCGACGTTGGCGTGCTCGGAGGAAAAAACGAGCCCGCCGTCCGCGAGAAATCCGGGAGAAAAAAGTTCCATCATCCGGGCGCCACTTTATAGCGGAAGTGGCGCGATGCGACTGTAGACGCTTCGCTCTGCGAAGCGCGGGTGCGAGGCCGCCCGCTGATCGGCGCCCTCCTCGCGCCTCCCATAGGGATGCGTCTACAACGACTCGCGGAAGCGCGGCGCTGACTGTTCGTTCCGCATCTTGCCGACGACGATAAAAGCGAGCCCGATCACGATCAGGAAAAACGAGAAGAACTGCCCGCGGGTGAACCCAGCGATGAGCGAAGCGTCCGGTTCGCGAAAATATTCCACGACGATCCGGAAGATCGTGTAGCAGACGAAGAACAAACCGGTCAGGACGCCGTTCGGCTGGCGCGTGCGCGTGCGCACAATCCAAATGATCGTGAAGAGCAAAACGCCTTCGAGGAGCGCCTCGTAGATCTGCGACGGATGGCGCGGGGTGAGGATGAAATGGAGCTTCTCGCGCAGGAGCGGATGCGCATGCAGACCGGCGACGATTTCTTCCGGCGTCGTTAGGCTGGGCGCGACGGTTTGCGCGACGAGGAGCGCGCGATCGGCTTCCGCGGCATTTCCCGGCTCGAGGATTTCCTTCGGAAAAAGCATCGCCCAAGGGACGTTGGTGAGGCGGCCGTAGAGCTCGCCATTGATGAAGTTCGCGCAGCGGCCGAAGAAGAGTCCGATCGGGGCTACGACGACGAGGTTATCGCCGAGATTGGTCCAGGAGATTTTGTGCCGCCAGGCATAGTAAAACGTGAATATGATCAGCCCGAGCATGCCGCCATGGCTCGACATTCCGCCTTCCCACACCCGAAAAATCGAGAGCGGATGGAGAAGCATTTCCGGCCGGTAAAAGAGGACGTAACCGAGGCGCCCGCCGAGCATGACGCCGAAGAGCGCGGCCCAGGTAATGAAGTCGCCGACCTGTTCGACGCGGAGTTGCGTGTAGCCCTGTTGCGCGAGCCGGCGGAGGAGAAGAAACCCGCAGGCGAAGGCGAGGATGTAAGCCATCCCGTACCAGCGCGGGCCGACGTTGCCCCAGAGGTGGAAGATGAACGGATCGAAGTCGTCGAGGAAGTAAGCGAGCATCAGGCGCGCGACCTTCCGCGATTTTCCGAAACGCAGCAAGCGATCCCGCGGGGCGATGGTGAAGTGTGGCTGCGATCGGGAAGTTTAGCTGCGGGGGAATTGTGTCGGGGCTTCACGGCAGCGCGGCGGGATCCTTCGACTCCGCTGCGCTGCGCTCAGGATGACACGGCTGCTGTGCTTCGCCGTTTCGTTGCGCGCGGCTTTTTCTCTTCTGCCGGAGTTTTCGTTGAAACTTCGCGCCCTTGCGCGAGCACCTCGCGCAGGAACGGCGCGGTTCGGCTCACGCGGTTTTTCGCGACTTCCTCCGGCGTGCCCGCAGCGACGACTTCGCCGCCTAACGAGCCCGCCTCTGGCCCGATATCGACGACGTAATCGGCTTCCGCGATCACGGTCAGATTGTGCTCGATCACGATTACCGTGTTCCCGTCATCGACGAGGCGGTGAATGACGTTGAGCAGCAATTCCACGTCCGCCATGTGCAGACCGATGGTCGGTTCCTCTAAGAGATAGAGCGTCGATTTCGGGGTGCGCATTTTGCGCATCCGCTCGTTCACGGCCCGACCGACGCCGCGGGTGAGTTTCGTCGCGAGCTTGAGCCGCTGCGCTTCGCCGCCGCTCAAGGTCGGGCTCGGCTGCCCGAGTTTTAGGTAGCCCAAACCGGTGTCCACAAGCAGCCCGAGCGGTCGCGCGATTTTCTGGTTCGCGGCAAAGAAATCCGCCGCCTGCGCGATCGTCATCTCCATGACGTCGCCGATGCTTTTATCGTGGTAGAGGACCTCGAGCGTCTGCGCGTTGTAGCGTTTCCCGCCGCAGTCTTCGCAGGGCACATAACTACTCGGGAGAAAGCTCATCTCGAGCTTGAGCACGCCCTGGCCGACGCAGGTTTCGCAGCGGCCACCCTCGGTGTTGAAGGAAAACCGGCTCGCGGTGTAACCCCGGACGCGCGAGACCGGCAACTGCGCGAAGAGATTCCGGATCTCGTCGAAGACCTTGATGTAAGTCGCCGGCGTCGAGCGCGAGGTTTTGCCGATCGGCGATTGATCGACTTCGTAGATCGCCTCGAGCGCGTCGGCGCCTTTGATTTTCGCGGTCGGTTTGCGCTTGCGATCGAGCGCGTCGCGCACCGCCGGGAGCAGAACCGAGCGCATGAGCGTCGATTTGCCCGATCCGGAGATGCCGGTGGTGACGGAGAGCCGGCCGATCGGGAATTTCACGTCGACATGCTTGAGATTGTTGGCGTGCGCATCCTCGATTTCGAGCCAAGCGGCGACCTCGCCTAACGAACGTCGCGATTTGCGCACCGGATGACAAAGCGGCTCGCGCAGGCAGCGGCCGGTCTGCGAAGCGCTCACTTCCTTGATGTCGCGCAACGTCCCCTGGGCCACGACTTCGCCGCCGTGCACGCCCGCGCCCGGGCCGAGATCGATGATGTGATCGGCGCGCCGCATCGTCTCTTCGTCGTGCTCGACGATCACGAGCGAGTTCCCTTTTTCGCGGAGCGCGGTCAGGGTTTCGAGGAGCCGCTTGTTGTCGCGCGAGTGCAGTCCGATCGTTGGCTCGTCGAGGACGTAAAGCACGCCGCGCAGATTCGAGCCGAGCTGCGCCGCGAGCCGGATGCGCTGCGATTCGCCGCCGCTCAAGGTTTTCGCGGAACGTCCAAGCGCGAGATAACCGAGCCCAACATTATCCATGAAGTGGAGCCGCTGCTCGATCTCCGGGACGATGTCGGCCGCAATGATTTTGTGGGTGCCGCGAAAGCGGAGCTTGCCGATGAGTGTGAGCGCTTCCGCCGCCGAGCGCGCGGCGAAATGGTCGATCGTTTTTTCCTGCACGCGCACGTGTCGCGCGACCGCGTTCAGACGCGAGCCGTGACAATCTGGACAAGACTCGGCTTCGCCTTCCTCGACCGATTCAAACTGCCGTTCGGCATTGAGCTCGTTCTCGAGTGCGGAGTCGCCGGTTTCCTCTTCGTTCCGCTGCACTTTTTCGTTCCAGATTTCGCCGAAACCGTTGCAGGTCTCGCACCAGCCGTGCGGCGAGTTGAAGGAAAACAAACGCGGATCGAGTTCTTCAAAAGCGCGCCCGCATCCCGGGCAACTCATCTCCGTGCTCATGACCGTGAGCCGATTTTTCGCGTCGAGCAGATGCGCGGTGCCGCGGCCGATCTGGAGCGCGCGCTGCACGAGATTGCGCGCCTTCAGGATCCGCTTCGCATCGA
>JBPCRH010000092.1:0-6617 GCA_050997075.1 Chthoniobacterales bacterium | reverse complement strand
GTGGCGGTGCCGACATCCTGCAAACGCTTCGCCAAAACCGGATCGGCGTTGATGTAAGGCAAAACAGTGAAGCCTTCTTTCACGAGGATCGTCGCAGCCGCGAGCGTCTCCACCGGATCGGGCAGGAGATAACGCGGGTCGGGATGAATCTCGAGCTTCACCCAGTTCGGCAAACCCGCGCTGACCGCGAGCCGCGCCAGGCGCACGGCTTCCTCGGCGTTCCGCGCGCCGCTTGTGTTCGGCAAAAGCAGAAAACGTTTCGGGTCGATGAAATCGAGAATGTTCGCGAAGGGATCGCCTTTGCCGGAAAGATCGGCGCGCCGCAAGGCCACCGTGACGAGTTCCGTGCCGCTGGCGTCGAGCGCATCGCGCATCAGCTCGTTCGAGGCAAATTTCCCCGTGCCGACGAGCAGCCGC
This sequence comes from Chthoniobacterales bacterium, assembly GCA_050997075.1. Classification (GTDB taxonomy): domain Bacteria; phylum Verrucomicrobiota; class Verrucomicrobiia; order Chthoniobacterales; family UBA10450; genus Palsa-1392. The sequence goes on along the minus strand of JBPCRH010000092.1, from coordinate 6,200 downwards.
GAGCTGAATTCGCGATCGGCGATCTTGAGTTTGGACGGCTTGTCGGACATTGCGGGGCAACCTACAACGCCCGCTCGAACTGTCATCCCGAGCGGAATGAAGCGAAGCGAAATGCAGTCGAGGGATCCCGTGGAAGGACGGGAAAGCTTCAAGGCGTAGACCGTGCTTTTGCGAAGCAAGCCTTCACGGCAGCGCGACGGGATCCCTCGACTGCGCTGCGCTCCGCTCAGGATGACTTGTACTCGGGCGCTTCGCTCGTAAACTGGCGGATGGGGTTTGATCTGACTCACGGAGACTGCGTTGCCGGGATGTCCCGGTTGGCCGCGGCCTCGGTCGATTTGGTGGTGACTTCTCCTCCTTACAACCTCGGTATTCGCTACGGAAAATTCGCCGATACCGCCGACCGCGAATCGTATCTGGATTGGTGCGAGCAATGGGCCGCGGAGATCAAACGGCTGCTGCGGCCTGACGGCTCCTTCTTCCTCAACGTCGGCGCGTCGCCGTCGAATCCGCTTTTGCCGCACGAGCTGGTTTTGCGGCTGCAGAAGTTTTTCGTCCTCCAAAATACGATTCACTGGATCAAGGCGATCACCTTGCCTAATGAGTCCGGCGACGGCGAAATCTCGCGCGGCCATTTCAAGCCGATCAATTCGCCACGCTTCCTGAACGATTGCCACGAATACGTTTTCCAGCTCACCCCGCACGGGCAGACGCCGCTCGACCGGCTCGCCCTCGGCGTTCCCTACGCGGACAAGAGCAACATCGCGCGCTGGTCGCACACGGGGGGGCGCGACCGGCGTTGCCGCGGGAATACCTGGTTCGTTCCCTACGAAACGATCCAGCGCCGGGCGAAAGAGCGACCGCATCCGGCGACCTTTCCGGTGCAGCTCGCGGTTTACTGCATCAAGCTTCACGGCCTAACGAGAAGTAAACGGATGCTCGACCCCTTTCTCGGGATCGGGAACTCGGCGCTCGCCGCGCAGCAATGCAGCCTAACGAATTTCGTCGGCTACGAGATCGACGGGGAATATCTGCGCGAGGTGCGGCGCCGGCTGTCGCTGGAGCGGCGGTCTATGACCGCCGAACGCGTCGCGCCTTTTTCCCCTCGGCGGCCACAGACCGCCGCTACAAAGGCTCGAACTTCTCCAGCGGCTGCACGAGATTGCCCGGCAGTGGCCGCACCCGGTCGAAGATCCGCTCCGCCAATGGCTTCGCGGTCGGATAGCCGGCGAGAATCATCTCCAACCGCGCATCGAGATTATCGATGTAATTGAGCGCAAAAGCCTCCGGCGTTTTCGGAAACACCGGCGAGCCGAATTGCATCTCGCCGTGATGCGACGCGATCAGGTGGAGCAGGTGCATCCGGCAATCGTCCATCGGCGGCGAGAGTTTGCGCCAATCGGCCGCGCGCTCATTGGCCTCGATTTTCCGCCAGAGCGTATTTACGACCTCCAGCCCGATGGCGATGTGGCCGAGCATCTCGCCGCGTTCATCGAAGGGCATGCTAAAGCCGGTCTCGGGCAGGTAATTTTCCCAGAGCTTGCCCGAGTCGTGGAAGAGCACGCCCGCGATGAGGAGGTCGAAATTCAGCGTCGGATAAAGCGGCGCGATTTGCGCCGCGACCCGCATCATCTGCGCGGTGTGCTCGACCAATCCGCCGCGGCGCGCGTGATGATAAGTGCGCGCGCCCGCGCTGCTCCGAAAACGCGCGCCATGCTCGGCGATAAATTCGGCGCAGAGCGCGTAGAGCCGCGGATCGGCGATCGCGCCGGTTGTGGCGACGATGAATTCCCAATCGGCCGCCTGCTTCGCGCGCAGCTCGGGCGGGCCCTGAAGGAGAGCGTTTTTCTCGTCACTCGTTAGGCTGCGCGTCTTCCAGCGGCGAGCGTCGAGTCCGTATTGCGGCTGCTGGTAAAACTCCCCGGCGATTTCGACGAAATCTCCGGCCTGCATCGAATCGCAGGCCTTGAAATTCGGGTGATCGCTCCAGACCCGGAGGGTCATGCGGTCGACTGCGTCAGCCAGGGTAAGCTCGCAGTAGGGCTTCTGGTCGCGCGTCGTTTTCGCGGCGAGCGACTCGATCTGCACATGCGCGCGCGCTTCGACCGGACCTTGCGGGACGGCTTGGCGAATCTCTCGCAGGGTCATCAATTCCATCGGGAAAAAATTCCGCCAGCGCCGGGTCAGGGCTTGGCGATGCCGATGACACCGCAAGCGAGGCGACCGCCGGCGTTCCCGACCGGCTGCGACTTCAGGTCGTCTTCTTTCTCATGCACGATCACGCCGCGGCCAATGATCGATTTGTCGCCGCTCATGGTCATCATTTTATCGGTCAACTCGAGGTGCGCCTTGCCGTTGCTGTCGGCTTCGAGATTCCCCAGATCGCCTTCGTGGTGCAGGGCCGCGTCGTGGCCGGCGTGCGGAGCGTTTGCCGGGTTGAAATGGCCGCCGGCCGCTTTGCCATCGGGCGACGAGCAATCGCCGAATTCGTGAATGTGAAAGCCGTGTTTGCCCGGGGTGAGTCCGGTGACATCAGCGACAATTTTCACTTCGTCGCCGGATTTCGTGAAGGTGACGGTGCCTTCGACGCTGCTGCCTTTTGTCGGATGAAGGACGGCGATGGCTTTGGCCGGCTCCTCGGCCGAGGCCGCGGGAGCGAGGGCTGCAATGGCTGCGCCGGCGAGAAGGGTGAGACCCATTCGGGAGAATATGGTTTTCTTCATCGGCCAAAATACTCCAGCCCGCGAAAAGCCCAACTGCGGAGGTGTAGGGTTCGCGGCGCTGTAGACGCTTCGCTCTGCGAAGCGCGGGAGGGTTGGTGAGAGTAGGTGACGTCAATCCCGCGCCTCCCAGAGGGAGGCGTCTACAAAAGAGGCGTTTCCAGAAGAGGCGCTTAAGGCGGTTGCAGCGCCTAGCGCAAGCCGCTCGGGAGCCGCGGCGACGAGAGCAGCTTCCCAAATTCTTCCCAACGTTTCTCGGGATGATCGGCGGTGCCACCCTGACGCTCGATGAATTGCCTAACGAGGTCTTCGCCGTAGTTATAGTTGATCACGTAGCTCCCGTAATGTTGGATGAATTGCACGCGTTTCTTGGCCCGGTCGGGGTCCTGCAGCTCGTATTTCTCCAGCCACGCGGCCGCGCCCGCGGGGTCGATTTTCCCGTCGACTAACTGTCGGGCGGCTTCGTTCCCGGCGTAGCTGAGTTTCGTCATCAGGTCCTGCACCTTGTAATACTGATCGGCCTGCGCGGGATCGAGCCCGGCGGCTGGCCAGAGATATTCCTTTTCAAACAGTCGTCGCTCCGGTTTCGTGAAGACGACGTCGCGACCAAAGTTCGCGGTGCCTTCGGCGACGAGCGATTGCGGCGAGTAAAGCGGGTAGACGGAGAAGTCGTTCCAGCCGCGCTCGCGCGTGAGGTTTCGCTCGAGCAGGGTGTTATAAACGTGGTGGCCGGGATAGCCTTCGTGCGCGGCGAGATCGACTGCGCGGTCGATGTAATTCGGGAGGTCGGTGTTGACTTGGATAACGCTGCGGTAATTCCCCTTATACCAGTTATAGCCGCCCCAGGGCTTGTCGGTCACATACTCGACGGTGAAGCTCTCGTTGGGCGGTAACTTTAAGTGCGCGAGCGTGCGCGCGCGGCATTCCTTGATCGCGAGTTGGAAGACCGCGTCGAGTTTGTCCTTCGGAATGATGAAAGCCTTGCGCCAATCGGCGTAGCGTTGCCCAAGCGTGCGGTGGTCGGAGTCGTCCTTCGGTTTTAGTGCTCCAGTGGCTTCGATTTCGTCGACTAGCTTTTGGAAATGCGCGGCCGGATAAGTCGGCGCGACGGCATCGTAGAGCGCCAGCGATTGCTCATCGAAGGTCATCTTTTCCCCCTGCAAAAGGCGCACACGCGCGCCGAGAGCGGCCAGTTGTTTGTCGAGATACTCGCGGCGCAGGCGGTCGATTCCTTGCTGCGTTGGCGACAGTTTCTTCAACTCCGCGCGCAGGTCCGCGGCGCCTTTGGCGATCTCGACGAGTGAAGGTTTAGTGCTCTCCACCTCCGTCTTCCATTGCGGCGGGCCGTAATAAGCGTCGACGTAATCGGGATCATGCGGCGTCATCGCGAGCACCAACTTCACGTAACGCTCGGAGATCGCGTTGATCGGCGCACGCTTCATTTGCGCGAGCGCGGCGCAGGCGCTCAGCGCCAGAAGCAGCAACGCGACGGAGAGTTTTCTTCTCATCCGTTATTTCTGCCGGAGCGGCCGCGACTAGTCGAGCAGGCGTTGCTCAAGTCCGGCGTAGGCGTCGATCCGGCGATCGCGCAGGAAGGGCCAGTGCGTCCGGTGTTCTGTTACCCGTTTCCATTCGACATCCGCGAAGAGCGTCTCCTCGCGATCGACGCTCGCCTTCGCGAGGATCTCGCCGCTCGGCGCGACGATGAAACTTTGGCCCCAAAACTCAATCCCGTCGCCGCCGACCGGGGTTTCGTGACCGACGCGATTGACCGCGACGACGAAGCAGCCATTCGCGATCGCGTGGCTGCGCTGCATCGTTTCCCAGGCAGAATGCTGGGCGTAACCGTATTTCGCTTTCTCGGAAGGATGCCAGCCGATCGCGGTCGGGTAGAAGAGGATTTCCGCGCCGCGCAGAGTCGTGAGGCGCGCGGCTTCGGGATACCATTGATCCCAGCAAACGCAGACGCCGATGTTGCCGTGCGGCGTTGGCCAATTCCGAAAACCAAGGTCACCGGGCGTGAAGTAAAACTTCTCGTAGTACGACGGGTCATCCGGGATGTGCATCTTGCGATACCGCCCGAGGAGGTTGCCGTCGCCGCCGATGATCGCCGCGGTGTTGTGATACAAACCCGCGGTCCGCTTCTCGAAGAGCGACGCGATGATGATCGCGCCGGTTTCGCGCGCGACTTCGCCTAACGACTCCGTGGACGGCCCCGGGATCGTCTCCGCGAGTTCGAAGTTCGCGTGGTCCTCCGACTGGCAGAAATACTGCGAGCGAAAGAGCTCGGGCAGACAAATAATCTGCGCGCCCTGCGCCGCCGCTTCGCGCACCCGCGCGACCGCCTTCTCCAGGTTGGCCTGCGGCTCGGTGCCGCATTGCATCTGGATGGCGGCGACGCGCGTCTTCTCGCGGTCATTCCGAGCGGAGCGTAGCGGAGCCGAGGAATCACGCCGAGCTTCCGGGAAGATTTCGTTTCCGGGCTTCTCGGTCATTCCACGGGATCCTTCGACTGCGTTCCGCTCGCTTCGCTCACTCCACTTCGCTCAGGATGACCGTGCGGGCGCGACTACTTGTCTTCGGCCTTGATCGAATCCGCCGGGACGATCTTGACGCTCTCGAGCGTGACCCGGCTGGCCGGCTTGCTCATTTCGCCGCCGTTCCCGGGACCCACCGGCGTGTCGCCGATCTTGTCGAGAACATCGAGGCCTTTGATGAGGTGACCAAAGGCGGTGTATTGGCGGTCGAGCGATTTCGCCACGCCAAGGCAGATAAAGAACTGGCTCCCGCCCGAATCCGGGCTCGCGGAGCGCGCCATCGAGAGGACGCCACGCACGTGCGGACGCTCGTTGAATTCCGCGGGGATGCTGTAGCCGGGGCCGCCGGTGCCATACGAGCTTTCTTTTGCGAGATCCTTCGTGTTCGGGTCGCCGCCTTGGATCATGAAGCCCTTGATGATGCGATGAAAAGCGGTCCCATCATAGAACCCGTCTTTCGCCAGCTTCTTGAAATTTGCCACCGTCTTTGGGGCCACGTCCGGCCAGAATTCCACCACCATTTCGCCCGCGCTGGTTTTGAGCACGGCCACTTCTTTTTGATCGTTATCCATGGGTTTAGCCTCGTCCGGTTTGGCGGATTCTGCCAGCGCCGGAGTCGGCGAAGTCGGGGGCAGCGTGTCCACGGAAGGAGTCGCGAGGTCCCGCACACCGGCGGAAGGACTGGCGACGGCGGGCGGGACCGTGGGTTCCTGCGCGCCGGCATTCACGAGGTAAAACAGGCTGAGAGAAAGGCTGCAAAGGAGTATCCGTTTCATGGCAAATCAGTGACACGGATCACGACGTCTCGCATTCGATTTCTCACGCGGCCGCGCGTTGCTTACCCGCGCGCCAGCGCGTTGGAGGCGGGGGGGGTGGGCCCGGGCGAACAGGGGGTTGGTTAGTGGGGAAGAGTTCGGCGGAGCGCCGGGCCGGGCCGGGTCCG
>JBPCRH010000084.1:0-6961 GCA_050997075.1 Chthoniobacterales bacterium | reverse complement strand
GCGGAACGTTGAGCGATCGCGCGGGCGATTCGTTTCTGAAGCGGCTGGAGCCAGAAGGCGCTCCCGCGCCACGAGCTGGACGCGTAGAGCTCGTGAAAAATCGTGACCAACCGGTGGCCGCTCCCCGCCTGCATCTGCGCCAGCTTTTTCGGCAGCCAACTGGGAACGCCCCGCGGATGATAGCCGTAATTCACGTAATGGAGCACGACCGCTTCGAATGGTGGCGGCCCCCAGTTCGCGCCCGCCAGCGTTGTGCCCGTGACGAACTCGGTGCGATAACCGTGCGCACGCTCGAGTTCGGCGGCGAGGATGCCGGCGTAGTCGCCGACCCCTTCGCGGCTCCCGGGCGCGCGCGGCAGAATCTGCAGAATCGTCTTCACCGGCCTAACGACTCCAGAGCGGCGCGATAATCGGCGATGGTCGCGGCCGCGATTTCGTCCCAGCGATAGCGCCCGGCGCGCGCGCGACAGCCGCTTGCGAGTTCCGCGTATCCCGCGAGCGGGAGCGCGAGAATCTCCGCGGCCCGCGCGGCCATTTTGTCGACGTCACCCGCGGGCGTGAGGAGATCAGCCGGAAGAATCTGGCGCGGACCCGGGACATCGTAGGCGATCGTCGGCAGGCCGGCCGCGAGCTGCTCGATCACGGCCAGGCCGAAGCCTTCGATGTAACTCGGGAAGAGCGCGAGCGTGCAATCGGCGAGGAGCGCCGGCAGCTCCGTGGCGGAATATTTCGGCCGGCAGATCACGCGCTCCGGTTGCGAAACTCCAAGATCCGCGCGCACGGTTTCCTCGTCGAACATCGTACCGAGGAGAAGAAACTCCGTCTCCGGTTGCTGCTGCCAGATTGCCTCCATCAGCCGCGGCCAATCGCGCGAGCCTTTGCGAAGACTCCAGACTCCGATGAAGCAAATCTTCTTCGCCGGCAGGCGCATCGACGCCGGCACCGCGGCCTGCCCGAGCGCGTCGCGGAAGCGATCGCTCAGGCCATAGGGCTCGACCACGGCCGGAGCGCGCACCGCGGGCGCGGCGGCCAGCGTACGGCGTTCGTCTTCGTTAGGCACGTTCAACAAATCGCAGACCTTGATGGCGCGATCCGCGTTGCGGCGAAAGCGGCCCTCGAGCGTCCCATGAAAAATACCGCCGAGGAAAGTGCCGCGCGATTTTTCCGGCCAGCGGCGTTGCGCGTCGCGCAAGAACTCGTCGTAAAGCAGGTAAAGCCCGACCGAGCGCGCGACCACGAGTCCGTTAAAACCGAGCATCTTTTTCGGAAACGGCAGCGTCCCAATGAGGCAATCGACGACGTCGAAGCGGCTCGCATTTTGGCGCACGAAAGCCGCGGCCCGCCGAGGAAAAAGCGCGGTCCGCAGGGTCGAGACGACGCTCGAAGGCGACTCGTTTGGAAACGCATCGGTCAAACAAAATTTTTCCACGACGTGCCCCGCGCGGGTCCATTCTTCGGCCAGCTCCATCCAGGCGCGGGCCGCGCCGAGCCGGGCGTCCCAAGGCAGATTCACGATCGCGAGAAGACGAAGCGGCGCGCTCACGAGGTCGTCCAAAATTTGTGCCGCACCGGATTTACGTAATGCCGGAGGACGAGGTCAGGGCCGGCGTAGCGGTCGAGGTAGGTCGTTTGGTCGTCGAGTTGGAGAACGTATTTGCGCGCATCGAGCGGCTGGGCGCCGTTCGCGTGCATCACGAGGTGAACGAGTGTCTGGTTGGTGAAGAAGATCGGCTCGTCCTCGAGGGCTTCGTAACGTTCGATGCCTAACGACCAATCGAGTTTTTGAAAAAGCAGGAGCAGCCCGGAGTTGACCGGGCGCGTCGACTCGGCAGGCGAGCGGAAAACGCGGGTGTCGGCGGAGTTCTCGTGGCAATCCGGCAGGTAATAGGCGGCCGCGTCGGGGCGCGCGGCCCGCTCGACCAGGTCGGCGGCACCCGGGAAAAAGAGAATATCGGAGTCGGTGTAAAGCACCGGCTCGCTCGTGCGCGGGAGCGTCATGATCAAACCGAGCTGCCGCCCGAGCGGGTAAGCTGTAACGTAACGCCGGAATTTTTCCGGCAGATCGGGCGGTAATCCGATGCCCGCGGGTTCGACGGTGACCACGGGATCGACGCGCTGCAAAAGGCGGATGCTCGCCGCTGAATGCGAGCCATCCGAGACGACATGGAAACCAGTCGGTCGCCCGACGTGGCGGAGGAAGGAACGAATCGAGCGGACCTGCTCCGGGACGGAGGCTTCACCCGAATAAGCGTAAACGCCAAACGGAACGGCTCGCGGCGGGCGAACCGGTCGCCTGACGATCAACGGGAGAAGCGCGCGATAGGCTTTGCGCCGCCAATCGCCCTCAAGCCGCGCGAAGTGATAGCCGAAATTAGGCAGCCACATGGGTGCGTGCCTCCTCTTGAAAACGGAATCCGTGGAAGCTCAAGCCGATATTCAGGAGCAGGCTCGGGACCGCGGAAAAAAGATTAAAAGTGAGGACTCCGGTAACGGTCGAGAAATCGAGAAAAGGGATGAGCGCGACCTGCGTCGTGAGGGTGAGCGGGATGTAAAGCCAGGAACCGATGATCCAGGCGCGCGACGCGTTTAGGGCCCAGAGCGTGCTCGCGACCATGTTCAGGGTGGCGCCGGCGACCATAAGGAGGAGCTCGTACTGGAGGTGGCTGTAGCGGTTCCCGAGGATGAAAAGGAATTCGTTAGGCAGAAAAGCGGCGCCGCCGAGAACGGCGAGACCGAAGAGGATGACGCCGCCGACGATCCCGGCATAGAGCAACCGGAGCCGGGCTTGTTCCTGGCAACGCGCGAAGGCGGGAGCGAAAATGTTCGCCATCAGGCTGCCGAGGACGGTGAAGATCATGGCCAGACGTCCGAGCGCGCCCACTTCCGCGACCGCCCCGGCGCGATGCCCGAGGAAGCTAATGAGCAGAATCGTGATCTGACCCTGGAGGCAGTAAAAGATCGCGTTCGGCGCCTGGTTGCGAATAAAGCCGAGCATTGCTTTGCGATCGTCGGCGTTTTCCGGCGCATGCAGATCAACCACCCGAGCCGCGTAGCGGCGCATGAGCAGGTATTGGAAAAGCAAAGTGACCGCGCCAACGATCGCGGCGGCCGCGGCATTCAAGAAAACAAAAGCGAGGAGCACGAGCGCAATCAGGCGAGCGATCGAGCCTGTGAAATCGATCACCTGAATTTGTCGGACATCGGCACGAAGACGGGGAACGACTTCGAGCACACCGAGCGAGAGCTGCGCAAACAAACCCGCCAGGACCGCGCCGATGATCAGCAAAGTGTAGGGAAGCGACGCGCCGTTTTTCGTCAGCATGAAATAGAGCAACGGCGTGATCACGAGGATGGAAAACACCCCGAGCATCCGCCGCAGGCGTAGACCAGTGCTGACGAGTTCGCCGAAACGCCGGCCGTCCTGCCAGACCTTGCCGCCGATCGAGACCATCCCGATGCTGATACCGATATCGGCGAGAATGTTGAGCGTGCCCTGCATCGTATTCGCGATGGTAAATAGGCCGTATTCGGATTGCTCGAGGCGGCGCACGAGCAGAATGCCGCTGGCGAAGCCGATCGCCTGCACCGCTGCCTGCACGGAAGCGAAGCGCCCGACGACCTGGGCGAAACGAAGGGTTCGCGCCGCTCCGGTTGTAGCCGGGGGCGTTGACCCCGGCCGCGAATGCTCGATCTCCATCGCCTCTCGGGTCAACGGGGCCGCGGTCAGCGCCTCCGGCTACAACTTAGACGTGATGCCCGTGTTCCTGACCAGTCTGGCGAAAGGAACCCTCCACCCCGGTCGGCGCAGGCGTAGGCACGGCCGGCGGAGTGTTATAATACTCGGCGTATTGGTAGTAGTAATACTCGGGGAGCGAGGTATCGACGTAATTGAGAATCACGCCCGGGACATTTACCTGCCGGTTATAGAGTAACTCGAGCGCCTTCTTGGTCAGGCGTGCCGAAGTGTAGGAAAGCCGGACCACGAAAAGGGTCGCGTCGATCTTCGGTGCGAGACTGGTAGTATCGTCCGCGGCCAGGACCGGCGAGCTGTCGATGATGATGTAATCGAAGTGGTTGTAGATATCCTTGAGGAAGGCATCCGTCGATTCGCGCAGAAGATGTTCGCTCGGTTGCGAGATGGTGTTGCCGCGCGGGAGAATGAAAAGACTCGAGAGGGAGGTCGGGACGATGACCTCGCGCCAGTTTACTTCCTGCTTCAGGACTTCGGAGAAACCAATCTTCGAGTTGATCTCAAACGCTTCGCGGAGGGCGCCACGGCGCAGGTCACCGTCGATCAGAAGCGTCTTGGCGCCGGAGAGCGCCATCGTGATGGCCAGGTTTGACGATACCGTAGACTTACCCTCGTTAGGCACGGCGCTCGTGATGAGGAGCGTCTTCGGGCGCGGGCCTTCATAAGGCATGAAGAAGATCGAGGAGCGGACATTGCGGTAGGACTCGGCAAAGATGTGGCGCGCGTCGTCCGGTTGCAGGAGAGTGACTTTGCCCTTGGTCTTTTCCTTAGGAATCTGGCCGAGGATGTTCTCGTTGAACTGGTGCTGGAACTCGCTGAACGAAGCCATGCGATCATCGATCCGATCGAGCAGGACGAGAATGAGCAAGCCGACAAAAGCGCCGAAGCCGAGCCCGATGAGCAGACTCTTGATCATGCCTGGCCGCACCGAGACCGGCGTACTCGCGTTTTCCATGATCGCGACCTGATCGCCACCGTCGACGACTTGGGAGACGTTGACATCCTTAAGGCTGTTCGTGAGACGATCGTAGAGCGTTTTCTGGCGATCGACCTTATCCTTAATGCGGTTGAATTGCGCGAGGCGCTGGCTCAAGTCGAGCGCCTTCTTCTCCCATTCCGCGATACTGGTTTGCAGGTTCTCCATCTGCTTACCGATCGACTTGCGGCGGGTTTCGAGCTTCTCGACCGCGTCCTGGCGATAGAGCTGGATGAGTTTTTCCTGCTGATCGATTTGGTCGTTCAACTTAATGATCTTGGGATGTTTCGGGCGCAGATCCTTCGAGAGGGTTTCGCGCTGGGCCTTCAGGAGCTGGACCGACTGTTTCGCCTTGAGATAGTCTCCCTCCGGTCCGACATCGGCAAAAGGCATGCCTTCGTTCGGTGCAGGACTGCTATTGCTGGCTCCGCCGGAGCGCGGCGTGACCTGCTGACGGTCGAGATTCTGGTCGAGATCAAGGAGACTTAGGAGATCGTATTCCGTCTTCAGGCGGGCGTATTCCTGATTTAACTTCACGAGATAGGCGGCGGCACTGTTCCCTTCGCCCTGGATGAGTCCGATGTTGTTGTCTTTCTGGTATTCCAACATCTCGTCTTCGCCGTTGCGCAGGTCTTTCTCGACCTGGATCAACTGCTCGGTGATCGCGGTCGTGACGTGGCTGCCTTCGTCCGCGCGCATACCTTTTTTGACGTTGAGATACTTCTGCATGGCTGCGTTCAGGAAGGCCTGGGTGTAATCCGGCGTCGTCCCAACGGCTTCGAGCTCGAAGATGGAAGTGCGCGGTCGTTGCGACACCGTAATTTCGACCTTGGACTGGGGCAGTTCCGGATGAGCCGCGCGCACGATCGATTCCGCACCCTGGCGCACCTCATCGCTCTGCATGAGCTGGATCTGGGTGCCGTAAAAGTTATTCGTGTCTTCGCTGTAAACCGCGTTCTGGCTCAGGTTCATCTTGCCCGCGACCATCATCTTGCTCGTGGAAAGAAAGGCATTCGGCGCCTGGTAAATCATCCACGCACCGACGAAGAGCCCGAGACAGATGGTCAGGACCGGGATCCACCAGCGGCGCAGGAGGAGCGCCTTGTAGCGATGGATGCGGGTCACGATCGCAGTCGTGATCGTGGCCGGGGTAGAACGTTCGAGAGCCGGAGTCTGCATAGTTAGAAATTGATCAGGCGCTGCGCGACGTAGATTTGATCATCCGGCTGCACCACCACGTCTTCTTCCGAGTGGCCGCCTTCGATGACTCTCTTCATGTCGACGACGAAGTCCTTGCCACCTTTCCGCGTTACTTTGATTTTGCGCTTATCGGCGAAATCACCGAAGCCCCCGGCCCGAATGACCGCCTTGCTCAAGGTGTAGGTCTCGTCTGTAGGGATTTCCTGCGGCCCCTGCGACTTGACCGCGCCGTAGACGTAAACTTTACCGCGGGATTTTTCGCTGACCTTATCGACCGCGAGGATAACGGTGGCGTGATAGTAGTAATCCTTCTCGAGGGCGGACTTAATGTTATAAGCCAGTTCCCGGCAGGTCTTACCCGAGGCCGAGACGAGACCGACATAGGGAACTTCGAGCTCCCCATTGTCGTTCACCCGCAGGTGCTGGGACTCGCCATCGCGATCTTCCACGACGCGGAAACTGACGTAGTCATCGGAACCAAGGCGTTTCTTATCATCGAGCACCGCCATCGAGTTGGTCCGCATGACCGTATCGGTGGCGGTCGAAGGCTCGACCGCGGCGGCGCGAGGAATAGCAGGAAGCGACTGCGAGTTATCTTGCGCAAAGACGTTCTGCCCCTGGAGAAAGGTCAGAGCGGAGAGGCTGCATAAGATAAAAAGTCGCTTCATAGGTGCATCGTGTGGTCTTTAGAAACTGTAGGTGCCGTCGAGCGAGACGCGGTTCTGCTTGTAGTCGCGGTTCGGCTGGTCGGATTGCTTCTGCGTGTATTGGTAGCGCAAGCCGAGCGTGACGTGCTTAGTGAATTGGTAACCAAACGAGATCGCTCCGCCGTAGCGCTGAATGTGCTCGGAGAAGATGCCGCCGGAGTCATCGCCGTCCTCATAGAAGAGTTCGGTCGAAATCAGGGTGCGGTTGATGATGTTCCAAGTGGCGGTGTGCCGGACGTAATTCAGAGCGACGAAGTTCGAGTGCACCCCGAGCTGCGATTCGTGACCGGCCGAAAGCGTCTGGAAGATGTTGGCGTTAATCCGATG